>CAYTPH010000217.1:0-5233 GCA_964439635.1 uncultured Terriglobales bacterium | reverse complement strand
TGTAGGTGGTGACCTCGATGCCGTTGGTCAGGCGCACGCGGGCCACCTTGCGCAGCGCCGAATTCGGCTTCTTGGGCGTCTGGGTGTACACCCGGGTGCAGACTCCGCGCTTCTGCGGGCATTCCTGCAGCGCCGGGCTGGCCGTCTTGTACCGCGGCGACGTGCGTCCCTTGCGCACCAGCTGATTGAACGTAGGCACTCGTGCTGCTCCTTTGGCGCGCACACACACGCGCCCAACTGCTTCGGCTCCCGTTGGAGGCTGGAACGGCTGCGCCGCCCATGCTTCCCCGCCCCGCAGGGCAGGGAGATTCTCACGTTCCGTTTGACTGTCGCCGGCGACGGTGGCCTCAGGCCCCGCAGGGAGAATGCTCCGTTTCGCCAGCTTCGACCTGCATACCCTGCCGATGGCGGCAGGTAGCGCAGGTTCGTTTCAGCGAGGGCGCCCTGATGGCGGACCGACTGCTCGTCCTCGGGCGTTTGTCACTACAACAACAAGGTAGGGACAACTAGAACCACTGCTTCGACTCGCAGAACCTGTCAAATATAACAACATGGCCGGGTGGCGTCAACCCTGGAGATGCGGACCCAGCCCGCGCCCTGATACAAGCCTCGTAAGCCCAAGTCGCCCACGGCCCGGGCTGTGCCCTCGTCCCTGTGGCTTGCGCGATTCTGCCAAGTGCCTCTACACTGAAACTTTCCCAAGTACCTCGGTTTCCCGGGAGATATCCGCCTGCCGGTGAGCCCGGCAGGCGCGGAGGTTTCATGCAGCGGTTGTGCCGTCTTCTTCTTCCCCTCGGGCTGGCCCTGACAGTGGTCTTCGGTTGCGGCGGTAACGGCACCAACCCCGGCCCCGGCCCTGCCGCCGACGTCATCCTCAGTCCCACCTCCCTCTCCCTGACCCGCGGCGACGTGGTGCAGATCGGCTCCCAGGTGGTGGACGCCGACGATAATCAGGTCTTCGGGGAGACCCTGACCCTCCCCTCCAGCAACTCCAATATGGTCACCGTGTCCCCCAATGGCCTGGTCTGCGCCGGGATCTGGGACGCCAATTTCGTGGTCTGCAACACCCGCGACTCCGCCGGCGCGCTGCTGCCGCTGGGGACCGCCAACATCACCGCTGCGACCAACAGCGGCGTCACCAGCGACCCCCTCCCTGTCTCGGTACACGAGCGAGTGGACAGCATCGTGGTCACTCCCATCGGCGTCCCGCCGGTCTGCACCTCCGTCGGCGCCACCGCACCCGCCAATACCCAGAAGTTCCAGGCCGTGGCTTACAGCAACAACGCGGAAGCCTGCGCCCGCCAGACACCCCCGGCCACCGCCCCTTGTGAGCTGCCGACGTCTACCCTGGGGACCTTCACCTTCACTTCGGCTCCCGCCACGGTCGCCACCCTGGCCGCGGACTCACCCGCGCTGGGCTACACCACCGTGGCCACGGCCAAGGGCCCGGGCATTGCCAACATCAGCGCCAGCCTGCTCGGAGCCAGCAGCCTGCCTGCGACCTTCAGCGTCTGTGCGCCCAAGTCCTTGAGCATCCACGTCAAGAGCAGCACCGACACCAGCTTCAGCATCGCCACCGCCGCCACCAAAGAACTCGCTGCCGACGTCCTGGATGTTAACGACATCGCCATCCCCAACCCGCCGGTCAGCTGGTCCAGCAGCAACCGTGCCGCCGCCAGCGTCAACACCACCGGGGTGGTCACGGGAGTGAACCCCGGAGTCACCCAGATCACGGCCGCCTGCTCTCCTCCCAGCTGCAACGCGGGACGCTCGGAGTCCGTGTTCAGCAACATCGTGACCGGCACCATCACCGGGACCGCCACTACCACCACGGTCTACGTCACCAGCAAGACCGCCGCCACCAACAAGATCTACCCCATCGACACTTCGAACCACACGGTGGGCACGGCCATCGACTTCCCCACGAACTTCGACAACCCCAACTCGATCACTCCGAACAGCGGCGGGAACCGCGTCTTCATCGGCACCGAGGACGGGCTGCTGGTGCTCGATACCACCACCAACGCGACGCCTACCGGACATACCTCCGCCGCCGGCCGCATCCTCACCTTCGATCCCAGCGGCACCCTGGTGGTCCTGCGTGATGCCACCGCCACTGACGAGGTCTTGATCTTCAATGGTTCCACGGGCTTCACTTCCACGCTGACCGTGGCCGATCCCGTGGCCGCGGCCTTCACCCCCGACGGCGACAAGCTGTACATCGCCACCGGGCCTGGCGGCTCCAACCGCGTGTTCGTCTTCTCTACTGAGACGCTGTTTACCAGCCTGGATATGGGCAGCCCGCAGACCGACGTGGTCACCTCCATCACCGGGAACTACGCCTTCCTGGCCGACCCCGGCATCGACACCATCGAGTCCTGCTCCAATACCCTTCTGGGAGCGCTCAGCGGCATCACCCCCGTGGCCCTGAAGGCCACGGCCAAGCCGGTCACCGGCGACAGCCGCCGTTACCAGCTGATCGCGGTGGTGCCGCCCAACGTCCGTCAGTTCGACATCCAGGACGTGGTTGGCTCGCCCTGTCCCGGCCTGCCCAACGTGACCGGCGGTACCGTCGACAAGTCCTTCACCGGTGTTGCCGCCTTCAACCCGGTGCAGGTGCTGGCCACTCCCGACGGCTCCAAGGTCGTCATCCTGACCGACACCAACAAGATCCTGGTCTACAACGTCGGCACGGACGAAACCGCCGGCACCACCAGCGTCATCGACCTGGCCGGCAGCGCCACCGCCGCCCGCAGCGGCGGCATCACCCTGGACGGGACCCGCTTGTATGTGGGCGTGGTGGGCGCTAACGAGGTGCAGGTCTTCAACCTGACTACTGGCACGCTGGTGACTCAGGTGGCGGTGCCGGTCGCCCCCGATCTGGTGGCCGTCCGGCCCAAGTAGGACCGGTATTCAGCAGAAAGCCCTCGCGCATGCGAGGGCTTTTCTCGTGACTGTAATGCCGGCGTCCCGCCGGCTGTTGCGAGGGTGTTGCGCCCTCGCCCGGCGGCGACTACTCCGCCGCGAACGCCGCTTCGTACTCCTCGGGATCCAGGCCCTTATAGGAGAGCGTGTGCTTCAAACGCTCGCGCAGGTCCACGGGCGTGGCCTCGATGAACGCGCGCACGGCGCCCTCCAGCGAGACCCGCGCCGCGCCTTGCTCTTCGGCCGCCGTTTCCGCCCGCAACTCCGCCGCCTGGCGCACCCCGTCGCGGACGGGGAGCGGCAGCTCCTGCAGCAGGTCCTCGATGATCTCGCGCGCTTCGTCCTTCCAATCCATCACTTGCTCGCGCCCTCAAGCTCGCGCGCCACGCTGTCCAGCACCCCGTTGATGAACTGCACCGACTCCGGCGAGGAGAACTTGCGGGCGATCTCCAGCGCCTCGTTGATGATGATGGGCTTGGGGGTGCGCGGGTAGCCGAGGAACTCGGCCACGCCGCCGCGCAGCACGTTGCGGTCCACCGCCGCCATGCGGTCCATGCGCCAGTGCTCAGCGTGCTTCTCGATCATCCCGTCGATCTCCGGCCGCCGCTCCACCGCCACCCGGAAGATCTCGTCGGCGAACTCGCGCGTGCCCGGCTCCACCTCGCTGCGCTCCGCCCAGAAGGTGCGCCGCACGTCGTCGGCTCCCTGCTTCCCCATGTCCATCTGGAAAAGCATCTGCAGCGCCAACTCGCGGGATTTGCGCCTGGTACCCATCAGCGCTTCCTGCGCGTCGGCGCCGGCTTGCCTGCCTTCGCCGCTTTCTTTGCTGTCGACTGACGACTGCCGACCGTCGACTTCAGCGACGCCATCTCCACCGCCGTCAGCCCCGCCTCATATCCCTTGTTGCCGCTCTTCAGCCCGGCGCGGTCGATGGCCTGCTCCAGACTCTCGCAGGTCAGCACGCCGTACGCGTGCGGCACTCCCGTTTCCTGCACCGACTGCCCGATGCCCCGCGTCACCTCGGTGGCGATGTGCTCGTAGTGCGTCGTGTCGCCCCGGATGATGCAGCCGAGGCAGATCACCGCGTCGAAGCGCCCGCTCTTAGCCAGCAAGCGTGCCGCCGCGGGGACCTCGAACGAGCCCGGCACCCGCACCACCTCGATGTCCTTCTGCGCTGCGCCGCAGCGCCGCAGCGCGTCCAGCGCCCCCGCCAGCAGGCGCTCGGTGATGAATGCATTGAATCGCCCTACAACGATGCCGAAGCGCCGGCCGCTTGCATCCAGCTTGCCTTCGTGTTTCTGAGGATGCGGCCGCCAGTCTTCCTTGTAGCTGAACACCGCCAGCCGCCCCATGCCCGCCGGCAGCGCCAGCGTGAACATGCGCGCGCCCCAGTCGGTGTCGGCGATCTCCTCGGCGACCTTCAGTTTCCTGCGGCGGGCAAGGTCGTAGACGGTGTCGGCGGCATCGACCTCGATCACCAGGTCGGCCTTGGGAAATCCCTTGCCGGTGCCGATCTCCACCCCCGCCTCGGCCGCCTCGAGCTTGATGCCCTGGCTGCGCCGCCCGCCCCAGGCTTCGCCGTGCGCCAGCCCCAGCGTGTCGAAGAAGTCCACCAGCGCGGAGAACTCGCGCTCGTTCTTCGCCACCAGCAGCTTGTGAAAGCTCTTGATCATGCAGACAAGAACCTACCACGGAGACACAGAGGCACGGAGCGAAGCGGAAAGAAAATTCTCCGTGTCTCCGTGCCTCCGTGGTGGATGTTCTATTTCCCCTTGAAGTTCGGCGCGCGCTTCTCCAGGAACGCCGTTGTCCCTTCCTTCTTGTCTTCCGACGCGCAGCAAACGCCGAACAGGGTCGCCTCCAGGAACAGCGCCTCGGGCAGCGACATCTCCATGCCCTTGTTCACCGCCTCCATGGCGTACTGCACCGCCAGGGGCGCGTTGGCCACGATCTTCCTGGCGATGGCCTCGGCGCGCGCGATGAGCTCGCCCGCCGGCACCACCTCGTTCACCAGGCCGATGCGCAGCGCCTCCTGGGCGGAGATCATCTCGCCCGCCAGCACCAGCTGCATGGCCATGCCCTTGCCCACCAGCCGCGGCAGCCGCTGCGTCCCGCCATAACCCGGGATGATCCCGAGTTTGACTTCGGGCTGGCCGAACTTGGCGGCCTCGCTGGCCAGGCGCATGGTGCAGGCCAGGGCTAGCTCGCAGCCGCCGCCGAGGGCGAAGCCGTTGACGCAGGCGATCACCGGCTTGCCCAGGTTCTCGATCAGGTCCAGCACCGCTTGGCCGCGGTGGGTGTAGGCCTT
>CAYTPH010000216.1:0-5246 GCA_964439635.1 uncultured Terriglobales bacterium | reverse complement strand
GACCTTCTGCTCACGGATGCGGCGCGCGATGAGCTGGGTGAACTGCGAGCCGAAGTCGAGGATGACGATGGATCGGTGTTCCACGGACTAGCTTCCCAGATATCAAGCAAAGTGTAAAGGACGGAGGGATGGGCGGGTAAAACCCCAGTACAGCCGGCGGGACGCCAGCGTTACGTCGCTTCGGCCGCGGGGGCAGGCGGGAGCGCCGGCGGGAGTGGCGCGAAGACGAATGGAGGCGGCGAAGGCTGGACCGGCGGTGAATCCGGAAGCTCGGCGATGGCCACCCAGGCGGCAAGCTGCACCACGCTGAGGAAATCGGAGACGAGCAGCCAGAGCAGCATCACCAGACCCAGCGCCAGCAGGGCCGCCCGCGGCGATGTGGCGGCGACGCCCAGGGCCATCGACACAGCCAGGAACAGTGCGATCGCCAGCCCGAGCCGCAGGAGGAACATCACGGTGGCGACGGCGGCGAACGACCCGCCGCGGCGGCGCAGCAGCGCCAGCGCCTGGGCGGCGGCGGCGAAGGTATCGCGGTCGGCGACCACCGAGGCCAGCACCAGCAGTCCGCGCAGCCGTCCATGGACCAGCCCGATGACAAAGGTGAACAAGACAAACAGGAGCAGGAAGACGCCCGGCCGCGGCCGCTCCGGAGTGTCGGCCAAATTGACGGCCAGAAGGAATGCGCCCAGGTAGGCGAGCAGGGCGGCGAGCGCCAGGGCAGAACGCAGCAGGTTCAAGCCGAGGAGCGGGCGCGGACGCACGGGGACCAAGCGCAGGCCGGAGATGGTGGCCCGGCGTCCCACGGCCGTCCAGAAGATCCAGAATACGGTCAGGCCTACGGCGACGATGGACCCACCCAGGAGCAGGCGGGGGCCGCTACCGCGCAGGACGTTGGCGATGGCGTGCCCGACCAGGAAGGGGATGCGGGTGGCCAGCAGCAGCATGTCGGTGTCGGTCACCACCAGCGAGTCCAAGTACTGCGCCACGGCGAATGCCGTGGTGGCGACGGCCAGCAGCATGAAGCTCCATCGCCAGGCGAGGTGCGCCAGGAAGACCTCCGGGGCGCGGAACACCGCGCGGAACCCGGCAAGGATGGGCGAGCGCTGCATTCGCGGTAGCATACACCCTGGGATTGGTGCATAGTTCCCAGTGCCTGGAGTCCCTATGAGACGAGCGGCATTCCTGGCTGCGATCCTGCTGAGCGCCGGCATGGCCGCCGCGCAGCAGCCCCCGCCCAATCCGCGGCCTCCGAAGCCGCCGGCCAGCAACGATTCCCAGCAGGAACGGTGCGAGCGCGAACACAGCGGCTTGGATATCCGCATCTACGCCGCCGAAGGGCAGCTGGAGCCGGCCGCGGAACTGCTGCTCAGCGATCCGCAGGGCCGGAAGGTGGGGATGGACCCTGGCGTCCGCAAGAGCTACGCGGAGATCCCCAATGCCGGATATGAGTTCGAGGGCATCGACGACGACGAGACGGGCGAGCCGGGGCCGCAGACGGGGGTGGTCTGGGTACTCTGCGGGCCGCTCACCGGCGAGTACCACCTGGCGGTGATCGGCACGAAAGAGGGCACGTACGAGATCGAGGCGCTTGCCTTCGACGACGAGTACCGCTCCAGCAGCCGCCGGGCGGGACCGACGGCTATCAAGGCGGGAGAACGCCACGAGTACAAGGTCGTGTTGAACCTGCGGCCGAAGGCCATGCTGAACCTGAGCCGAGTGGCAACGGGCACGAAGAAATAGCTTCGCGACGAAAGCAGGTCCCTCGGGCCTGAAGGCCCTCGGGATGACACTGCACTCCATGGGCGCGTTGACCCTGCAACTGCCCCTCTGGTAGCTTTTTGGATTCCCTACCGCCCAGCGCATCCCTAGGCAGACAAGGACCCGCAATGGCCGCCATCAAGTTCAAAGGCGTGGACTTCATCGAATTCGATTCCCTGCTGACGGACGACGAGCGCCTCGTCCGCGACAACACCCGCAAATTCATCGAAGAGAACCTGGTCCCCATCATCGAGCAGTGCAACCGCGACGGGCGCTTCCCGCGCGAGCTGGTGAAGCCGATGGCGGAGCTGGGCTTTTTTGGCGCCAGCCTGACCGGCTACGGCTGCGCCGGCATGTCGAACGTCGAGTACGGGCTGATGACGCAGGAGCTGGAGCGCGGCGACAGCGGCGTGCGCTCGTTCGTGAGCGTGCAGTCGGGGCTGTGCATGTACCCCATCTGGGAGTTCGGCAGCGACGAGCAGAAGGAGAAGTGGCTGCCGCCGATGCAGAAAGGCGACGTTCTGGGCTGCTTCGGGCTGACCGAGCCGGACTTCGGCTCCAACCCCGGCGGCATGCGCACTCGCGCCCGCAAGGACGGCAACGAGTACGTCCTGAACGGGGAGAAGATGTGGATCACGTCGGGGACCATCGCCGACCTGGCCATCATCTGGGCCAAGGTGGACGACGAGGACGGGCGCATCCGCGGCTTCATCGTGGAGACCGACCGCAAGGGCTTCAAGGCCGACGACGTGCACGGCAAGTGGTCGCTGCGGGCGTCGGTGACCAGCGGGCTCTCGCTGCAGGACGTGCGGGTGCCGGCGTCGAACCTGATGCCCAAGACCGGCGGGCTGAAGTCTCCGCTGATGTGCCTGAACCAGGCGCGGTACGGCATCGCCTGGGGCGCGGTGGGCGCGGCCATGTCGTGCTACGACACTGCCCTGCAATACGCGCTGCTGCGGAAGCAATTCCGCGATCAGCCCATCGCGTCTCACCAGCTCGTGCAGGAGAAGCTGGTGTGGATGATCTCGGAGATCACCAAGGGCCAGCTGCTGGTGCTGCAGGTGGGCCGTCTGAAAGACCAGAAGAAGGCCAAGCCGCACCACATCTCCATGGCCAAGCGCAACAACGTGTGGATGGCGCTGGAGTGCGCGCGGCTGGCGCGCGACGTGCTGGGCGCCAACGGCATCGCCGACGATTACCCCATCATGCGCCACATGATGAACCTGGAGTCGGTGAAGACCTACGAGGGCACGCACGACATCCACGCGCTCATCATCGGGAGCAGCATCACCGGAATCGACGCGTTCTAGTGGCGAGGGAAAACCCCACCCAAGCCAAAAGAGGGCTTGGGTGGGGCACCCGCAAACCCCCACTCTCCGCCAAAACCGGGCGGAAGGGCGGGGCAACCGGAGGCAGTCATGTCTACCCAAGTCCGACCGGAAGGCAAGGCCAAGCAGTTCGGCGCCAACATCGAGACCGACCTGGCGCTGGAGCTGATCCGGGTGGTGGAGAATGCCGCCATCGCCTCGGCCAAGACCATGGGCTACGGCGACCGCAAGCACTCCGACCACGTGGCCACCGAGGCCATGCGCTCCACCATGGATACCGTGCCCATGAAGGGCACCATCGTCATCGGCGAGGGCGAGCGCGACGAGGCCCCCATGCTGTACATCGGGGAGAAGGTCGGCGCGTCGTTCCCCGACGGTATGAGCGTGCCCGACGTGGACATCGCCGTGGACCCGCTGGAGGGCACGAACCTGTGCGCCACCGGCTCGCCGGGGTCGATCACCGTGCTGGCAGCCTCGGAGAAGGGCGGTCTGCTGCACGCGCCCGACTGCTACATGGACAAGATCGTGGTGGGGCCGTCGTGCAAGGGCGCGGTGGAGCTGGACGCGCCGGTGGAGCAGAACCTGCGCAATGTCGCCAAGCGGCTGGAACGCGACGTGGAGGACTTGGTGGTGATGGTGCTGGACCGCCCGCGGCACGAGAAGCTGATCAACGACATCCGCAAGGCGGGAGCGCGCATCCGGCTGATCTCGGACGGCGACCTGTCGGCGGGCATCGCCGCCGCTGTCATCGGCACTGGCGTACACGTGGTCATGGGCTCGGGGGGCGCGCCCGAGGGCGTGCTGACCGCCGCCGCCATCCGCTGCCTGAACGGCTACATGCAGGGGCGGCTGATGATCAACAAGCCGGAGTTGGAAGAGCGCATCGCCAGGATGGGCATCAAGGACAAGGACAAGGTCTACACCGCCGAGGAGCTGGCGCCGGGCAAGCAGATCATCTTCACCGCCACCGGCGTGACCGACGGGGCGCTGCTGCGGGGCGTCCGCTTCTTCGGCGAGGGCACGCGCACGTCGTCGGTGGTGATGACGCTTTCCACCGGCAAGGTGCGCTTCATCGACAGCATCCACCTGGAGAAGCATCCGGACGTGAAGGTGCGGTTCGCGTAGCCCGGGCTTTTTCAAACATCCCTCGCTGCGCTCGGGATGTTTTGAAACGAACGTCCTACTTCTTCGACGCCGGGTTCACCGCCGGGGGCCACTGAACCGACTCGCCCTGGAATAACCCGACGAAGTTCTCCAGGCGCTTCTCGCCGTCGTGGACGGCGAACTGGTAGGGCTTGCCGCGGACGTGGCTCCAAAGGCCGACACCGGCGTAGGCGCCGTCCTTGCGCAGGATGAAGAAGAACATGTCCATGAAGCGCAGGCGGTTCATGTCGTTGTTGTAATTGCGGGCGATGCGGCGGACGGCGTCCATGCCCGCCTCCTGCGGGTCCATGCCGTGGCGCAGGTTCTCCACGATGGTGTGGGCGCCGCAGATCTTGATGCACTCCTCGCCGTTGCCGACCGCGCCGGCGGAGCCCACGTCCTGGTCGGTGTAGCAGCCGGCGCCGATGATGGGCGAATCGCCGACGCGCCCCGGGATCTTCCACGCCAGGCCGCTGGTCGTAGTGGCGCCCGACATCTCGCCCTTCTCGTTGACCACCGAGCAGTGCAGCGTGCCGGGCACCGGCTTGAGCACGTCCTGCATGGCCTGCTGGCGCAGCTCGGGCGGGATGCCGAGGTCCGCGGCGACTTCTTCCATGCGACGCAGACGCTCCTCCCAGGAGGTCTGCGGCACCATGCTGGGCTGCGGCAGTGGCGGCACCTCGACCGGAGGCTTCCATTCCGGCGCGGAGACGCCCGGTCCCCAGAAGTCCTGGTTCGACATGGTCTCCTTCCACAGCAGCCAGGTCTTGCGGGCGTTCTCGGTGAGCATGTCTTCTTTCTGGAATCCGTGGGCCAGGGCGAACCTCTCCGCGCCTTCACCGACCAGCAGGATGTGACCGGTGCGCTCCATCACTATCCGCGCCAGTGCGGACACGTTGCGGATCCCCTTCACCGCGGCGACCGCGCCGGCGCGGCGGGTGGGGCCGTGCATGACCGAGGCGTCCATCTCGACGATGCCGTCGGCGTTGGGCAGGCCGCCGCCGACGGTGCGGTCGT
>CAYTPH010000215.1:0-5281 GCA_964439635.1 uncultured Terriglobales bacterium | reverse complement strand
AGCTATTACCACCCGCCGGTGGAGCGCTTCACCTCCATCGAAGTCCTCAAGGGCGCGGGGCAGATCATGTACGGTCCCGTGACCGTGGGCGGCGTGGTCAACTACGTCACCCCCGACCCGCCGCAGCAGTTCGGCGGCGTGCTGCTGCTGGAGGGCGGCAACCGCAACTTCCTGAACGGCAGCCTGAACCTGGGCGGCACCTGGAAGGGCATCGGGATGCTGCTGGACGTGATGCGCAAGCAGGGCGACGGCGCCCGGGAGCACATCCGCTCCGGCCTGAACGACGTCAACTTCAAGGCCACTACGCCGCTCGGCACTCGCCAGACCCTGACCATGAAGGTGAACTACTACGGCGAGGACTCCAACATCACCTACTCCGGGCTGCGTCAGGACGAATGGGAAGCCAATCCCCGCCAGAACCCCTTCCACAACGACTTCTTCTTCGGCAACCGCTGGGGCCTGGCGTTCACCCACACCTACGCGCTCAGCCCGAAGGCGCTGCTGGCCACCAACCTGTACGGCTCGTCCTTCAGCCGCGACTGGTGGCGGCAGTCGAGTAACTCCGGGCAGCGGCCCAACGACAGATCCGATCCCGCCTGCGGCGGCATGGCCAACCTCGACACCACCTGCGGCAACGAGGGCCGCCTGCGCCAGTACTACACCTGGGGCGTGGAGCCGCACGTGCGCGTCAGCCACCGCCTCTTCGGCCTGGACAACGAAGCCGACTTCGGCATCCGCGCCCACTTCGAGACCCAGAGCCGGCTGCAGAAGAACGGGCCGCTGCCCACCTCGCGCGACGGCGTCCTGGTCGAGAACAACGAGCGCCGCAACTGGGCCTACTCCGGCTTCGTGCAGAACCGCTTCGTGTGGGGCAAGCTGGCGGTGACGCCGGGCGTCCGCCTGGAGCACATCCAGTTCCAGCGCACCAACCGCTTGACCGGGGTGATGGGCGACACCAGCCTGACGCAAGCCGTCCCCGGCATCGGCGTGGCCTTCAGTCCCACCAACAAAGTGACCGTCTTCGCCGGAGCGCACCGCGGCTTCGCCCCGCCGCGGACGGAAGACATCATCAGCAACAGCACGGGCGGGGTGGTGGAGTTGGATCCTGAGCTGAGCTGGAATTACGAAGTGGGCGTGCGCTCCTTGCCCCACCCCGGCCTGCGCCTTGAGGCGACGTGGTTCCGTATGGACTACGAGAACCAGATCGTCCCCGCCAGCCTGGCCGGAGGCGTGGGCGCCGCTCTCACCAACGGCGGCAAGACCCGCCACCAGGGATTCGAGTTCCTCACCCGCGTGGATTCCGGGACATTGCTGCACACCCGCCACAACGTCTACCTGCGCGCCGCCTACACCTACCTGCCCACCAGCGAATTTGCCGGCGTGCGGTTCTCCAGCGTCTCCGGATCCACGACCACGCTGGTGACAGGGAACCGGCTGCCCTACGCGCCGCGCCATCTGGTGAATGCCACCATCGGCTACTCCCACCCTTCAGGCGTGGACACCTTCGTCGAGGCCGTTCACGTGGCCGACCAGTTTGGCGAAGACCTGAACACCGTCGCTCCCTCCGCCGACGGCCAGCGCGGCCTCGTTCCCGGCAACACCACCTGGAACGCGACCTTCAACTACCACGTCGAGGGACTGCACAGCACCATGTTCTTCACCGTCAAGAACCTGCTGAACGACACCTTCATCGTGGACCGCGCCCGCGGCATCCTGCCCAACAGCCCGCGGCTGCTGCAGGCGGGCTGGAAGTACCGCTTCTGAACCGGCGAGGAGCGCCGCCGCCTCGGACGGCGCCCTACTCCTCGGAAAATTTACCGTCCCCTGATTTCGCAAGTGTTATGCTGATTGCGGGTGAGGCGCGGAATGCGCGTGCCTTCACCCGCACCCCGGCATGCTCCAGAAACGCATCGACGATCACGCGGTCAGCTCGCGCGATGCCTTGCGGGAAGCCCAGGACATCTTCCGCCAGCACCTCAAGAAGGTGGGGCTGAAGCAGACCGAGCAGCGCGACATCATCCTGCGCACCTTCCTGGAGACCCGCGACCATCTCTCCACCGACGAGCTCTACCGCCTGGTGCGCAAGAAAGACCCCAAGGTCGGCTACACCACCGTCTACCGCACGCTCAAACTGCTGGCGGAGTGCGGCCTGGCCAGCGAGGTCGCCTTCCACGACGGCATCGCCCGCTTCGAGCACCAGTACAACCGCCGCAGCCACCACCACATGGTCTGCACCGAGTGCGGCGGCTCGGTAGAGTTCTTCTCCCCGGAGGTCGAGCGCCTGGAGCAGGAGATCGGCCGCAAGCACCACTACGTCACCACCCGCCACACCTTCCAGGTCTACGGCGTGTGCGAGGACTGCCGCAAGAAAGCCTCCCGCCGTCCGGTTTAGCGAGCCGCCCAACAATCGATTGTCATCCTGAGCGATATCCCGATCTCCATTGTCATCCTGAGCGATGTGCCGTAGGCACAAGCGTGAGGACCGGTAGCTTGCAGCGGGCCAAGGGCCCCACGCAGTGGGGCGAGTTTCACTAAGGTTTCCCTTTGCTTTTCCCTGCGATTTTGTTACTGTGCGCGCGGTTGCGGAGTCTCGCCCGCGGGCTGGACGCCCGGGCGCCACTTCATCCAAGCAAGAACAGGGGGAACTATGCCTCGTTTCTGTGCAAGCTGTGGAGCGCAGATGGCGGACAACGCCGCTGCCTGTCCCGCATGCGGCAAGGCGGCCGCCCAATCCGTCGGTGGGGGCGCTGCCCCGGCTCCAGCCCAGACCACCGGCGGGATACAAGACAACGTCGCCGGGCTGCTCGCCTATTTGTTCATCACGGCCATCATCTTCCTGGTGATCGAGCCGTACAACAAGAACAAGTTCGTGCGCTTCCATTCGTTCCAGGCGATTTTCCTTGGCGTCGTCTCCATCGTGGGGCAGGTGGTTCTCACGATGATTCCGATCCTGGGTTGGATCATCCTGCCGTTCTTTGCCCTGGCCGTACTCATCATCGCCATCGTGGCGGCAGTGAAGGCGCTGGGGAACCAGAAATGGAAGGTACCGGTGATCGGTGACTACGCGGAGAAGCAGGCGAACGCGATATAGGATCTCGCGCGAGGCGACAAGGGCGGCCGCAGGGCCGCCCTTTCTTCTTGCTCGCTTGACATCCCGTGCGCGGGATGTCATTTCTATCTACTTTTCATTCCACGCTCCTGGGCGCCGGTGTGCGGCCGCGAAAGGGAACGAGTGAGAGTCCGGGTCTTCTACCACGACAAGTGCTTCGACGGCGCCGCTTCCGCCTCTCTCTTTTCCCGCTTTTACCGCGAGCGCATCCGCGAGGAGGTCGAGTTTCAGTACACCGGCTTGGCCCACCGCGCCGGCGCCCTCTTCGACGAATCCAAGTTCGACGGCGACGAGAACGCCATCGTGGATTTCAAGTACTCCACCTCGCCGCGCATCAAATGGTGGTTCGACCATCATCAGAGCGCGTTCCTGACGCCGGAGGATGCCGCCCACTTCGAGCAGCAGCAGTCGTCCACCAAGTTCTACGATCCCGACTTCAAGTCCTGCACCAAGTTCATCGCCACCGTGGCCCAGCACCAGTTCGGCTTCGACCCGCGGCCGGTGGCGGAGCTGGTGGAGTGGGCCGACATCATCGACGGGGCGCAGTTCCCCGACGCCCGCAGCGCGGTGGAGATGCGCGAGCCCGCCATGAAGCTGACCATGGTCATCGAGGCCACCCAGGACCCCGGGTTCCTGCCCCGCATCATCCCGCTGCTGACCGCCATGCCCCTCGCCGAGATAGTGCAACAGCCCTTCGTCGCTGACCTGCTGCCGCCGCTGCTGGAGCGCCACCGCCGCTCCATCGAACTCATGCGCGGCCGCACCGAGTGCAAGGACGGCACCGTCTTCTTCGACGTCACCGACCAGGAGCTCGAGGGCTACAACAAGTTCATCCCCTACTACCTGCACCCCGAGTGCACCTACAGCGTGGGGCTCAGCAAGAGCAGCTTCCGCACCAAGATCTCGGTGGGCTCCAACCCCTGGGCCGATACCGCGCGCATGGTGAACCTGGCGGAGATCTGCGAGCGCTACGGCGGGGGCGGCCACGCCCGCGTCGGCGCCATCAGCTTCGAGCCCGACCAGATCGAGCGCGCCCGGACGGCCGCCCGCGAGATCGTGGACGAGCTCCGCGCCGGCTACGTGGTTCGCTAGCGCTGGGACGAAGCTGCTTGAACTTCGGACAGCGCGCGGTCATTCCCCTCAGTACAATAGAGATACGGCCCCGTAGCTCAGATGGATAGAGCAGCGGTTTCCTAAACCGTAGGTCGGCAGTTCGACTCTGCCCGGGGCCTCCATTCGATCCGCGGACCCTTCGCTACGCTCAGGGTTTCGCCTGCGGGCTCCCGCGCAACTCGCTGCGCTCGTTTCGCTCACGCCCGCAAAGCGGCTCAAGTTCGACTCTGCCCGGGGCCTCCATTCCTTGCAGCAGATCCTCCGCAGCCGCAGGGCTTCCGGGAGAGGCTGGTTGTGCTACGCGGCTACCGGCTTGTGCGGACGCGGTATCGGTCTTTCCTCCGGCTCACCGCTGTGCTCCGGGTTCTGTCCCGGCTCGGGGAAGTCGGTGTCCAGGCCCTCGGCTTCGGGATCGCCGCCGCGATGCGGCAACTGGCCGGACATGGAAGTCTGGGGCTTGCCGTGGCCGTCCTCTTCGAAGGCGCCCTTGCCGAAGTCGTTGTCGTTCCCGTGGTAGCGGTTCTCCATGGTTTGCACCCTCATGTGGCGGCAGGGTAACCGGAGCCGGAGGCAGGCGCAGTGCGCCAGGTCACAGGGGTTTGGTCGGAGGCGGTGCGCAACTTCCCGGAGCGCGACGGGTTCACACTGGCGACCATCCTTGGTCACACCGCTCCGCGCCGGCTGTGAAGAGGGGCCTCCCGAGGGGGAGGCAGCGGCGCGTGATCGGGCCGCAGTCGGCCTCCGCACTGGCCAGGTGCGGAGGCCGATCTTCTTGCGCCGAGACTTTCACCCGGCGGCCGGGTTCGCAGCGGTAGGACGGAGGCCCCATGAAGAAGGCACTGTGGATCGCAGGATTGTTCCTGGCGTTTGCTCTCCCCGGACAGGCACAGGGGTTCGGGCTCGGGTACGGGTACGGCTATGGCCAACCCGGCTGGTATGGCAACGGCATCGCGCAGAGGCACCAGTTCCGCGAGCGGCAACGCCTGCAGCGTCACCAGCGCCGCGAGCGGCGGGAGTGCCGCTTCAGCGGCGATTGCCGCCATCTGCGCGCCCACCAGC
>CAYTPH010000214.1:2680-5295 GCA_964439635.1 uncultured Terriglobales bacterium | reverse complement strand
GCCCTCCAGCAGCTGCGCATACCCCAGGATGGCGGTCAGCGGGTTGTTCAGCTCGTGGGCCACGCCGGAGATCAGCTGCCCTACCGCCGACATCTTCTCGCTCTGCAGCAGTTGCTCCTGGGTGCGCGTCAGGTCCTCGTAGGCGCGCCGCGTCTCCGCGTACAGGCGCACCTTCTCGATGGTGTTGGCCAGCTGCCGCCCCACCGCCACCATCAGGCTCTCGTCGGTGGCCGAGAACTCGCGCTGGCTGCGGCAGCTCACCCCCATCACTCCCACGATCTTGTCCTTGGCCCACAGCAGCACCCAGATCCACGACTGCAGCCCCTCCCCGGCCACGAACTGGCCCACGATCGCCGGCAGCTCCGGCAGGTGCTGATGAGTGATCACCTGCGTCCTGGTCTGCCGCATCTGCTCCCAGAAGGCGTCGGGGATGCGGACCTCCGGCATCTGGGTCCCTAGTTCGCTGCGGTGGCCCCGTCCCACCCGTCGCCGCAACACTTTGGTCTGCGCATCCACCAGGTAGACCGCGCCGGTGTCCGCCGCGAAGAGGTCCATCACCTGGTCCAGCGCGACTCGCAGGATCTCGTCCAGGTCGAAGGACTGGTTGGCGGTGGTGGCGATGGCGTTCAGCGAATTCAGTTCGCGGTTGCGCCGCCGCACCTCGTCGTCGATCCGCTTCTTCTCCGTGATGTCCAGCAGGAAGCCCTGGTAGTTGGCGATCTTCCCGCCGGGGTCGCGGGTGGCGAAGCTGGTCTCCAGCACCTCCACCACGCTGCCGTCCTTGCGCCGCAGCGTGGCTTCGTAGTTGCGCACGTGGCCGTGCTGCTCCATCCGCCGGCGGAACTCGTCCCTCTGTTGCGGCAGCGCGTACAGGTCACGGGCGATGTCCACCGCCAGGACCTCGTCGCGCCGGGCGTAGCCCAGCATCTGCGCGAAGGCGTCGTTGCAGTCCAGCAGCTTGCCCTCGGGGGTGGAGACGAACACGCCCTCGTGCACCTGCTCGAAGAACCGCCGGTAGCGCTCCTCCGCCGCCAGCCGGTCAGTGATGTCCTTGATGATGTGCACCGTCCCCAGCGACTCGTGGCCCTGCTCGCTGTAGGACGAAGTCGAGACCTGCGAGAACCCGCCGAAGCAGGGGTCGGGCGCCTCTCCGAAGTTGGTGACGTCGCGCCAGCAGTACGGGCAGCCCTGCCACGCCTGCCACGCCTCTCCCACCCGCGGCAGCGCTGCCTCGCAGCTGCTCCCCGCCACCGCCGGCGCTTCCTTCCCCAGCCGGTCCAGCATCGCCCGGTTCACCTTGATGATGCGGAAACGGTCATCGTGTACCAGCACGCAGTCCTGCATGGAATCGAAGGTCGCCACCCACTGCTTCTGCGAGTGCAGGATGTGCCGCAGCAGCCGCTGGTTCTCGATGGCGATCCCCACCTGGTTGGCGGTCGCGGTCAGGAAGCGCATCTCGTCGCTGCTGTGGTTGTAGCGGCGGGCCATGCCCAGCGCCAGTGTGCCGATCGCGGCGTGCTTCCCCTCCACCGGCACCAGCAGCACGTGGTCGAATCCCTGCGACTCCAGGCGGTGGCGGGTGGGGGCGTCCGTCGTGCGGGAGCGCACCACTCCCGGGCGCTTTGCCTTCAGCAGCTGTCCGCTGAAGCTGGTCTCGACATTCAGGCTGCGCCGGGTGAAGACGTAGTCTTCCGTCAACCCCGTGTGCTGCACCAGGACCAGATGGCTGTCCTGCAGGCTGCGGAACCAGGCCGCTTTCGCGTCCAGCAAGGACCTCAGTTGCTGCAGCGCCGCCTGGATCACCGCCTGCGGGTCCTGCGCCTCGGCAATGGCGCTACTCAGCGCGTTCAGCACGCCCAGCCGCTGGGTGCGCTCCTGGGAATCGTCCAACACCATCATCAGCATGCTGAGTCCCAGCATCACTTCCAGCAGCAGGTCGTACCCCGCGACCAGGTGGGGGGAGCTCGGTTTC
This sequence comes from uncultured Terriglobales bacterium, assembly GCA_964439635.1. Taxonomy (GTDB): domain Bacteria; phylum Acidobacteriota; class Terriglobia; order Terriglobales; family Acidobacteriaceae; genus CAYTPH01. The sequence continues at coordinate 3,323 of CAYTPH010000214.1, read as the reverse complement.
TGGTGCATGTGCAGCAGCACCAGGCTCACCACCAGCAGCCAGGGGCCGATGCGCCGCCGCCCCCAGGTGAACATCGCCAGGTGCGCCGCCGCCCCCGTCCCGATGGCCATGTACAGCGCGGTGGCCAGCACCATCCAGGTGAAGGAGTTGCGGAACCACAGCGCCCGGAGCACGCCCACGTCGAGCGCCACCACCGTCAGAATGGCCAGCGGCAGCAGCCGTTTCCGGTTGTCGGTGTAATACAGGACGGAGGCGGCGAACAGGGCGATGGCCAGCACGTACCCGCCGCTGGCGACCGCACCCCAACCCGCGTGCGTCGGCGCCAGCTCGCCGGCAAACTTGTGGACCAGGTACGCCACCCAGCCCAGGATCCACGCCAGCAGGTAGCGCCCGCGGAAGCTGCGGTAGACCAGCACCGCCCCGCCCAGGAGCAGCAACACCGGCGAAACGCTGCCGAAGAACTCCTCAGGGTTGAAGTTGTGGACCAGGTGAAACGCCGCCAACTTCTCCTCCATCTGCCAGGGACCTGCGCTGTGTATACCACGGATTGCTGACCAATCCGTTGCTTTTCAGGCTCTTACCGCATTGTCTTCTCGGGAACTCCGTGTAAGAATACGCGGGCATTACGGAAGAAAACTCCTCC
>CAYTPH010000214.1:0-2670 GCA_964439635.1 uncultured Terriglobales bacterium | reverse complement strand
CCATGAATGCCGAACGGATCCTCGTGGTGGACGACGAGGACGCGATCCGCGAGATCGTGTCTTCCATGCTGACCAGCGCCGGCTTCCGCTGCACCCAGGCCTCCTCCGGCGTTGAGGCTCTCGCCGTACTGGAATCGGGCGCCGAGTTCGAGCTCATGCTCACCGACCTGATGATGGCCGAACTCGACGGCATCGGCCTCCTGGAGCGCACCAAGGAGAAGTTCCCCGACATACCGGTGGTGATGGTCACCGCCGTGCACGACATCTCCGTCGCCCTCGCCGCCATCCGCAACGGCGCCTACGATTATTTGCTCAAGCCATTCGAGAGGGAGCAGTTGCTGGCCACGGTGCGGCGGGCCATGGAGAACCGGCGGCTGAAGCTGGAGAACCGCGCCTACCAGTCCAACCTGGAGTCGCTGGTCACGGCGCGGACGGAGCAACTGCGGCAGGCCATGGGCGACCTGGAGCGCTCCTACGACATCACCCTGGAAGCCCTGGGCGACGCCCTCGACCTGAAGGATGCCGAGACCGAGGGCCACTCCAAGCGCGTCACCGCCTTCACCATCGCCATCGCCCGCGCCATGGGGCTGCCGGCGGAGCGCATCCGCGTCATCGCCCGTGGCGCCTTCCTGCACGACATCGGCAAGATGGCCATCCCCGACGCCATCCTGCGCAAGCCCGGCGCCCTCACCCCCGACGAGATCCTCATCATGCAGGAGCACTGCTACCGCGGGTACCAGATGCTGCGCAAGATCCCCTTCCTGACCGAGGCGGCGGAGATCGTCTATTCCCACCAGGAGAAATACGACGGCACCGGCTACCCGCGCGGCCTCAAGGGCGAGGAGATCCACATGGGAGCACGCATCTTCTCCCTGGCGGACACCCTCGACGCCATCACCAGCGACCGACCCTACCGCGCCGCCCAGTCGGTGGAGGCCGCGCGCGAGGAGATCAAGCGCTGGGCCGGCCGCCAGTTCGATCCCAAGGTCGTGGACGTCTTCATGGCCATGCCCCCCACCATCTGGGAGGACTTGCGCAAGGAGATCAATTCCCAGATCTACCGCTTCTCCTACCCCCAGAAGGCCGCCACCCCCGCCGGCACAGTGATGTGATCCGGGTGGCCGCGGGTCTCTGACCCGCGGCGTCGGCCCGCAGGGCTGATCGAGTCGCTGCCCAGGCAAAACCAAAACGCCCCTTTCGGGGCGTCTGTCCTTCAGAGAATAGAGGTCCTTCGCGGCCTGTCCACGCCGCCTTCGCGCCTTAGCGCGACAATGACCGGGCTACCTGCTTCAGCGTGTGCTGCATGCGGTCCAGTTCGTCTTCCACCGCGGCCTCGAAGTCGGCCACGTCGTCGCCGTCGTCCAGCAGCGACTCCCCGAACGGTCCCACCGCCTTGCGCTCGCTGAAGAGGATCATCCCCAGGCCGCTCAGCCCCAGCAAGGCCAACGGCCACCACTTTTTCATCTCTCCTCCACCCAGTCCTGCAAACGCCGTGCTTTCCGGCCTCGTGACTATCTGACGCCGCCTGCACCGTCAAAGTTGCAGAATACCTCCCCTTTTTAAAGTACCCAGGCTTGTTCCGCCAGTGACGCCGGTCACATGCGGCCCGTTACGGAGGTACAAGGAGGGTCGGCATACAGCCTTTCCGCGGCTCTGCTCATCCAACCTAACAACCTACCAAGACATTCGGCTCCCGCGGCGCGGCCCTGGCCATCGCGCACACCGGTACCGAGGAGTGAGGTGCCTATGGCGAGATCATTGGCTGCAGGTCTGTGCTCGTTCCTGCTGCTGGCAGGGTTGGCGCAGGCGCAATGGAGCGGCGCTACCCGCGACAGCTCCGCGCCGCGTCCCGACGCTATCCCCCAGGGGACGCGCTTTTTGACCGTCCTCGACGACAAGCTCGAGACCAACAAGGCCAAGCCCGGGAAGAAGTTCAAGCTCAAGCTGGCGGAGGACCTTATCGCCCCCAACGGCGACAGCATCCCCCGCGGCAAGAAGATCAAGGGACACGTCAGCAGCGTGGACCGCGGGCTGCACGGCCGCATCCTGCTCAGCTTCGACCAGATCGAGACCCGCCACGGCTGGGTGCCGCTCGTGGCCACCGTCACCGCCGTCCCCGCCGAGCACGGCGTGGAGGAACAGACGGGCGCGGAAGGCGAGATCTCCCGCCGCGGCGTTAACAAGCGCCGCGCCGTCGAAGCCGCTGCCATCGGCGCCGGGGTGGGCGCCATCACCGGCGCGGTCGTGGGCGGCGGCAAGGGCGCGGCCATCGGCGCCGCCGCCGGGGCCGGAGTCGGCCTCGGGGCCGGCATCCTCACCGACCGCGACCTGAAGCTCGACAAGGGCACCCAGCTCGAGCTGCGGCTGGACCGCCAGCTCGTTCTGCCCCGTTAAGCTTTGTCATCCGCGAAGCGTGGGACACTTCAACCAACCCTTGCACACCCCACGCTTCGCGGTTTTTTCATTCCACTTGCAAGTCCCGGCGCTTAGGGCGTTCTATAGTTGTCTGCACAAGGAGACATTCCATGCGTACGCTCATCCTGTTTTCCTGCCTCCTGCTTCCCACCGGCTTGTTCTCCCAGGAACGCCCGCTGCCGGTCGCGCCCGCCAACAGCATCTACGTAGGCGCCGACGGCAAGTTCGAGGCCGCGCCCGACACCGCCGTGGTCT
>CAYTPH010000213.1:0-5334 GCA_964439635.1 uncultured Terriglobales bacterium | reverse complement strand
CGGTGGCAGAAGCACGCTCGTCGCGCGCCTCCACCGGCCCGCCCCCGCGGGTACGGGTTGGTTCCTGGATGGCCGTCGGCCTCACCTGGACTGCACCTCACGCCACAGCAGCGACAGCTCTCATTGTTCCACAGTAAGTCGTGGCAGTCTCGTGGCCCGTCCAGTGTGCGGCGCGTAACTCCAGCTCACGCCTGCGAGAGATAACGGAGCTCCTCCACCGCCTGGGTGACCGCGTGTTCCGGGACGTCTCCCACGACCTGGACCCTTCCGATCTCTACCGGCAGCACAAAATGGACCATTCCGTTCTGCGTCTTCTTGTCGGCTAGCAACCGCCGGGCGATGCGTTTCCCGCGCGCCGCCACGCGAGGCAAGGGAGCATAGGCCAGCACCGCCGAGATGATGCGGCGCGCGGTCTCCGCGGTGGTGGGGTTCAGTTCGGCTCCGATCATGGAAGCAGCCACCATGCCCCAGGCCACGGCCTCGCCGTGCAGGTAGGTCTTGTACGCGGTCTCGGCTTCGAGCGCATGGCCGATGGTGTGCCCGAAGTTCAGGATGCGTCGCAGGTCGCTCTCGCGCTCGTCGGCGGCCACAACCTCGGCCTTGACCCGGATGCATTCGGTGATCAGCCACTGCAGCGCCTCGGGGTCGCGGCGCAGGATACGCCCGCGCTGCTCCTCCATGAACTCGAAGATGGTGCGGTTCCGGATGATCCCGTACTTCAGCGCCTCGTACAGCCCGCTGCGGTACTCCCGCTCGGGCAGCGTGGAGAGAACGCCCGGGTCCACGAACACCGCTCGCGGCTGGTAGAAGGTGCCGAGCAGGTTCTTCCCCGCCGGCAGGTTCACTCCCGTCTTCCCGCCGATCGAGGAATCGACCTGCGCGAGCAGCGTGGTGGGAACGTGCACCACCTCCACCCCACGCATGTACACCGATGCCAGGAACCCGGTGAGGTCGCCGACCACGCCTCCGCCGAACGCCATCAGGATGGCTCCGCGGTCGGCGCCTCGCTTCACCAGACGCCCTGCCAGTTCTTCGACCGTGCGCACGGTCTTGTGGCGTTCGCCGTCGGGGACCTCGAGCCAGTGAAACTCCACGTCCACCTCGTGCAGCGAGGCGGCGAACACCTTGCCCCAGTGGCGCCGGATCGGCGGGGCGGTCACCACAAAGACGCGCTCCGGCTTGCGCTCGAAGCTGTCGGCGAGCCGGGAGCCGGCGGCGCGCACCAGTCCGCACTCGATGAAGGCCGTGTACGGCCGGGGCTGCACGGGAATGACGACCTGGACCACGAGGATTCTGATGATAGCCGACCGGCGGGGTTGTGCGCTGGCGGGAGGGCTCCCACCCGCGTGATACCATTTTGCCGTGAAGAGCGTCCCCTCAGAAACCGACTTCATCGTGGTGGGGGCGGGAGTGGCGGGCCTGCGGGCCGCCATCGAACTGGCCCAGGCGGGACGCGTCCTGGTCTTCGCCAAGAACGAACTCACCGAGTCGGCCACTCAGTACGCCCAGGGCGGCATCGCCGCCGCTCTCAGCGATGAGGACGAGATCGGCCTTCACCTGCAAGACACCGTCAACGCAGGCGACGGTCTCTGTAAGGAAGACGCGGTCCGCGTCTTGGTAGAGGAAGGCCCCGACCGCATCCAGGAGCTGATCGCCTGGGGCACGGAATTCGACCGCAACGGCAGCAAGCTGGCTTTCACCCGCGAAGGCGCCCACAGCCGCAGCCGCGTCCTGCACGCCCACGGTGATTCTACCGGCCGCGAGATCGCCCGCGCCCTCTACCACAAAGCCAAGGCGCTCAAGCGAATCTCGTTCGTCGAATGGGAGTTCACCGCCGACCTCTGCACCGCCGACGGCCGGGCCGGCGGGGTCCTTCTCATGAATGAGAAAGGCGGGCAGCACGAGGTCCACGCCGCCGGCGTGTTGCTGGCCACCGGTGGCATCGGGCAGGCCTATCGCGAGACCACCAATCCCGGCGTCGCCACCGGCGACGGCGTGGCCATGGCCTACCGCGCCGGGGCCGAGATCGCCGACATGGAGTTCGTCCAGTTCCACCCCACGGCGCTTTATGTGAAGAATGCGCCGCGGTTCTTGCTGTCGGAGGCGCTGCGCGGCGAGGGCGCCTATCTCCGCAACGCGGAGATGGTCCGTTTCATGCCCAAGTACCACCCCATGGCAGAGCTGGCGCCACGCGACGTGGTGGCCCGCGCCATCGCTCACGAGCTGGAGGTCAGCCGCACGCCCGATCCCTGCGTCTTCCTGGACATGACCCACCTGGACGGCGATCACCTGCGCCGGCGCTTCCCCCGCATTCACGCCACCTGCCTGCAGTTCAACATCGACCTGGCGACCGACCTGATCCCGGTGCGCCCCGCCGCCCACTACGCCATGGGGGGGATCCACACCGACCTGGAGGGCCGCACCAACCTGCGCGCACTATATGCCGCCGGAGAGTGCGCCTGCACCGGTGTTCATGGCGCCAATCGGCTGGCCAGCAATTCTCTTCTCGAAGGCCTTGTATATGGAGCGCGCGCCGGCGCCGCCATGGCCGAGGAGTGCTCGGCCGGGGCGAAGGCTAAGCACACCAAGTGCGCGGTGCAGCGGAGTAACGATCCCCGGCCGGAGGGTCCGTCGGCGGAGGAGATCATCCACAGCGTCCGCGACCTCGCCTGGAAGAATGCCGGGATCGTGCGTACCGGCACCGCTCTGAAGGAAGCCATCCGCCGCCTCCAGGACTGGGGCGAGCAGCTTCCGCCCGCCACCTCGCGCAGGAGTTGCGAAGCGGCGAACCTGCACCAGACGGTGCTGCTGATCGCCCGCTCGGCCCTGGCCCGCGAGGAGAGCCGCGGCGCCCATTACCGCCTCGATTTCCCCTCTCACAACGACACCAGGTTCCGGAAGCACACCATCCTCTGCGGCGACTCCATCCGTTTCGAGTAAGCGCCGGACACCGAAGCCTCCTCGCCAGTTCCCGCCTCGCGCAGATTTATTCCCTGCGAGCCGCCACGATTCCAACGTTCTCCCGGTGTCAGTAGCAGCAGGAAGGGAGGATGCCCATGTTCCAGGACAGTCTGTTGGAATCGGGAGGACGGATGAAGACGCGGCGCGGCTGGACGACAGCGGTGTCGCTGGGGATACAACTTCTGCTGGTCGGGGTGCTGGTGCTGCTGCCCCTGTTGTATACGGACGCGCTGCCCGCCACCGCCTACCGCGAGCTGCTGACGGCACCTGCACCGCCACGTCCAGCCAATCCCGCTGTGCCACAGCAGGAGATGCGCCGTACCATCCAAGTGGTCAGCTCAGAGTTCGTAAACGACATCTTGGTCGCGCCCCGGCAGATTCCCCGCACAGTCGCACGGATTGTGGAGGACACAGTTTCTGTGGCTCCCTGCATGGCCTGCGTCCTCGGTGCGCCGCCGGTAGCAGAAGGTGGGGGTGGCGGCACTGTCATCGACAGCATCGTGGGTGGTGCCGGCCGACCAGTGACACCGATCGTCCATGCTCCGCCGCGGGTCCGAATCTCACATATGGAAAGGGGCATGCTCGTCCACAGGGTCGAGCCGGTCTACCCCAAGAAAGCGATTTTCGCCCGTATCCAGGGCACGGTCGTCTTGCAGGCCGTGATCGGACGTGACGGCACCGTCCAGAACCTGCGCGTGATCAGCGGCAATCCGTTCCTGGCGCCAGCAGCCGTGGAAGCAGTCAGCCAGTGGCGGTATCGCCCTTACATGCTGAGTGGACAACCGGTAGAGGTAGACACCATGGTGGAGGTGCACTTCACGCTTGATTGAGGAGGGCGGCGCCGCCGCCCTCTCATTCCGCTTCCGCTGCCTTCTTGCGCCCGTGCGGCCGCAGGACGGAGGCGACCACCGAGATCGCCAGCACGCCCGCCACCACGCCCAGCGCGATGGGGATGGGGATCTTCACGTAGGTCGACGCCACCATCTTCAGGCCGATGAAGATCAGGATCACCGACAGCCCGTAATGCAGGTAGTGGAAGACCTCCATCATCCCGGCCAGGGCGAAGAACATGGCGCGCAGCCCCAGGATGGCGAACACGTTGGAGGTGTAGACGATGAACGGGTCGGTGGTGATGGCCAGGATGGCCGGGATCGAATCCACCGCGAACAGGATGTCCGTGGTCTCCACCACCACCAGCACCACCGCCAGCGGAGTGGCGTAGAGCACGCCGCGGTGGCGCACGAAGAACTTGTCGCCTTCGTAATCGCGCGTCACCCGGAACAGCTTCCGGAAGAGATTCACGAAGGGATTTCGCTCCGGATGGACCTCGGCCTCGTCCTGGCGGAAAAGCTTGATGCCGGTGTAGATCAGGAAGGCGCCGAAGATGTAGATGACCCAGTGGAAGCGGTTGATGAGCGCCACACCGGCGACGATGAAGATGGCGCGGAACACCAGCGCGCCTACGATCCCCCAGAACAGCACCTTGTGCTGGTCGTTCCGCGGCACCTTGAAGTAGCGGAACACCAGCAGGAAGACGAACAGATTATCCACCGAGAGCGACAGCTCGATGAGATAGCCGGTGACGAACTCCAGCGTCAGCGTGGAGTTGGGTTTGTCCTTGATGCCGGTCAGCGCGTGCCCGAAGAAGTACAGCAGCACGGTGAAGACCACGGCCAGGGAGACCCAAACCGTCACCCAGCTCAACGCCTCCTTGAACTTGATGACGTGCGCCTTGCGGTGGAAGACGCCCAGGTCCAGCACCAGCATGACGACAACGAAGATGTTGAAGGCGACCCAGAATTCCCAGTTTTGAGCGAACATGCCTTGCGGGCGCTCCTATCGTGTGGCGGCGTAAGAGGCGACGACCAGGCTGTGGCCGGTCATCTGCTTCGGTTGTGGGATGCCAAGCAGGGAGAGCACGGTGGGAGAGATGTCCTGCAGCGCGCCGTCGGGCCGCAGGTTGAACTGCTTCGCATTCTCCGCGACCACGATCAAGGGCACCGGATTGGTGGTGTGATAGGTGTGCGGGCCGCCAGTCTCCGGGTCGATCATCATCTCGGCGTTGCCGTGGTCGGCGGTGACCAGCATCGCGCCACCGCTCCGGCGCACCGCATCGTAAATGCGGCCAAGGCCCGCATCCACCGCTTCCACCGCCTTGATGGTCGGCGGGATCTGCCCGGAGTGGCCGACCATGTCGGCGTTGGCGAAGTTCACCACCATCACATCGAACGTGCCGCCCTCGACGGCCTTGGTGACTGCGTCCGCAATGCCCTCGGCGCTCATCTCCGGCTTCAGATCGTAGGTCGCGACTTTCGGTGAGGGCACCAGCACCCGCTCCTCGCCCGGGAAAGGCGTCTCCACCCCGCCGTTGAA
>CAYTPH010000212.1:0-5391 GCA_964439635.1 uncultured Terriglobales bacterium | reverse complement strand
CAGCGCGGTCCCGGCGATGAACCCGTCGTGCAGCCAGCGCCGCCACTGGGTCTCGAAATCGGCGCCCGGCCGCTGCGCTTTCCAGTACGACCGCACGATCTCGTAGCCGCTCTGGTCGGCGTTGGGAGTAAGCGTGGCCAGGAACTCATGCGCGCTCTTGCCGCCGTACAGCGGCTGGATGAGCGGCTGCACGATGCTGACCGTGCCGTCGTAGGTGCGGGTGTCGCTCCACTCCTCAAGATAGTGGGTCTGCGGCACCTGCCAGTGGCAAAGATACGAGGTCTCGTCCACCTGCTGGCTCAGGTGGACGCGCAGCGCCACCTTGCCCATCTTGTCGGCGAAGTTCAGGTCGGCGGGCGCGTCGTACACCGGGTTGCCGCCCACGATCACCAGCATGGAGACCCGGCCCGCCTCCATGTCGGCGGCCAGGTCCTTGATGGACTGCATGTGGTCTACCGGGCTCGCCTCCACCGGGTCGGTGAAGAGGACCGTGTTGCCGATGGCGCCCAGCACCTGGTTCATGACATGCGCCAGAGCGTGCACCTCCGGAGGCTGGAAGGCGCCGGGGATGACCACGCAGCGGCCACGGTGCGCCTGCAAATCGGCTGCGACCGCCTCCACGAACTTGCTGCGAACGTTGTCCAGCACCGGCGCGCCGCCAGCGGCGCCCAGCTTGCCCATGACCGCCCGCGCCACCAGCTCCACCTCGGAGCCGCGCACCCGCAGCCGGTTGTCGGCCTTGGCGCCGGTGTTGGTGGGCGTGCTCTCGATGGAGTACAGGCGGTTCATGTTCCAACCGCCTTCGCGCGACACCCAAAGCGGCGACTCCAGGCGCCGCCGGGAGATGAAGTCGCGCGACAGCCGCATGAAGTCTGGATGCCCGGTGGGCGACATGAAGTCGGCGTCGAGCGTCAGCACCACCTCGGCCTTGGCGAGCTGGTAGTGCGCGGTCGCCGGCTGCCCGAAGGCCATGATTGCCCCCGCGCGCTCGTTGTCGCGGTTCACCGGCTCCCACTGGTGCCACTTGGCCTGCGGATATTGCTGCAGGATGCCGCGGATCTGCGCCGCCAGGGTCGGTGAGGTGACCGTCTCCGTCAGGATGCGCAGCCCCGCGCCTTGCGACCCCCGCTGCTCGCCGATGGCCTTCTGCATGGCCGCCACCAGCGCGCCCCAGGGCCGCACCTCGCCCACGTAGGTGACCGTCTGCGAGCGGTCGGGATCGTACAGTCCCAGCACCGAAGCCTGCGCGAACACGTCCGCCGCTCCGCCCGAGGCCGGATGCTGCGGATTCCCTTCCACCTTGGTAGGACGCCCCTCGTGGCTCTCCACCAGCAGCGGCCGCGCGATGCCGCCCAGGGTCATGGCCGTGGCGTAGAACATCGGCTTGCCGGGGACCAGCTCCTCCGGCTGCTGCACGTAGGGAACGATGGTCTCCAGCGGCTGCTTGGTGCATCCGCTCAGCCCGGCCAGCGCCATCGAGGCGCCCATCAGCTTCATGAAATCGCGGCGGGAGAAGCTCTCGTCCCACTCCGCGGCGTACCGCGGGAACTCGCGGTGCATCATCTCGGTGAAGCCGGGGGTCTCCGCCAGCTCCTCCAGGCTGCGCCAGTACTCCGGTCCCTGCGTCCGCGAGAGCTTCTCGCGCACCGCCGCCAGGTCCAGCTTCTCCGTGGCGGGCGCGATCTCGGTCACGTGGAAGTGATCGTGACAGCTCTTCTTGTTGTGGTCGGCTCCCATCCCTCTTCTTTCTATCGGTGGCACGTCGAGCAGCTGGTCAGCAGGTCGACCCCGCGGATCTTGTGCTCCTTCAGCAGGAACTTGCCCAGCTCGAGCTGGCTGCTAAAGCTGCGCCCCGCCGCCTGCACCGGCTTCTCGGCGGTGGGCTGCTGGTAGCGCATGTTGAAGACTTCCGTCTTCGGACGCAGGAACTTCTCCGGCGCGCGATGACAGCTCAGGCACCACTCCATCTGCAACGACTGCGCCTGGTACATGAGCGGCATGCGGTCCACCGGCCCGTGGCAGGTGTCGCAGCCCACGCCCTTGTTCACGTGGATCTGGTGGTTGAAGTAGACGAAGTCGGGCAGGTCGTTCACCCGCGTCCAGGCCAGCGACTGCCCGCTGCGGTAGCTGTCGCGCACCGGCTGCAGCATGGGACTGTCGGTCCACAGCTGGGTGTGGCAGTTCATGCAGGTCTTGGTCGGGGGGACGCCGGCGAAGCTGGAACTCTCCACCGAGGTGTGGCAGTAGCGGCAGTCCAGGCCCAGGCCGCCGACGTGGTGCTCGTGGCTGAAGGGCACCGGCTGGCCGTAGGCGTCGCCCTGCCCGGTGGTGTAGGCCGAGCGCTGCAGCTCCACCCCCGCCCAGGCCAGCGCGGCCAGCAGGAACACCGCGCCGTAGATGGTGAAGCGCGAGAGGGTGTTGGTGCTGCGGTGAAAGATCTGCGACATCGACCGGTGAACGTTCCTGTGGCGCGCCGCTGGGTGCGCGGTTGCTACTGCGTTAGCGTTGAGTGCCTGCGAATACGATGGCCCGTGATGAGGCTCACGGGGAAGCGTGACCCACGTCACGCAAATTCGCAATTATAAATAGCGCCGCCGCTTTCACCAAGCCCGCGCCGCGCCCCTCCCCAACTTCCTTCCCACTTTGAAACAGCGCCCCCGCGTCCCCCCGCATCTTTAGTGTCTTCCGATTCTTCTCGGCGTGCTCGGCGGTGAAAGACTACCGCTGGTTCAGCACCAGGATCTTGGGATCCGTCATCTCCTCGATGGCGTAGCGCAACCCTTCGCGGCCGAAACCGGAGTCCTTGGTGCCGCCGTAGGGCATGTGGTCAGCGCGGAAGGTGGGCATGTCGCCGGCCATCACCCCTCCCACCTCCAGTTCCTCCCAGGCCTGCAGGATGAGCTTGATGTCCCGGGTGAACACGCCCGCCTGCAGCCCATACGGCGTGTCGTTCACTCGCCGAAGGGCCTCCGCGAAGTCGTCGTACGGCTCCACCGTCACCACCGGCGCGAACACCTCCTGGCAGTTCACCTTCATCTCCGGTGTGGTGCGGGTCAGGACGGTCGGCTCCAGCATCACGCCGTGGCGCTTGCCGCCGCACAGCAGCTTGGCGCCGCCAGCCAGGGCTTCGGTGATCCAGTCGCTGGCCCGCCGGGCGTCGGCCTCGCGGATCATCGGCCCCACGTCGGTACGCTCGTCCAGCGGATCGCCCATCTTCAGGGCTCTCACCCGGGGCACGAACGCCTCCAGGAACTTCTCGTACGCGCCGCGCTGCACCAGGATGCGCTGCACCGAGATGCAGCTCTGCCCCGCGTAGCTGAACCCGCCCACCACGCAGCGCTCGGCGGCGAAATCCAACTCGGCATCGGAGTGCACGATCACCCCGGCGTTGCCGCCCAGCTCCAGCGTCACCCGCTTCTTGCCCGCCCTCGCTTTCAGCGCCCACCCGACCGCCGCCGACCCGGTGAAGGTCAGCATCTTCAGGCGCTCGTCGGTCACCAGCACCCCGGCATCTTCGTTCGATAACGGTAGCACGCTCAGCGCGCCCGCCGGCCACCCCGCCTCCTGCACCAACCGCCCCAGCTCCAGCGCCACCAGCGGGGTCTGAGGCGCCGGCTTCAGCACCACCGGGCAGCCGGCGGCGATGGCCGGCCCCAGCTTGTGGCACACCAGGTTGAGCGGGAAGTTGAACGGCGTGATGGCCGCGATCGGCCCGATCGGGAACCGTCGCACCATGCCCACCCGCCCGCGCGTGGACTCCAGCAAGTCCAGCGGCATCCACTGGCCCTCGATCCGTCCCGCCTCCTCCGCCGCCACCTGCATGGTGAAGACGGCGCGGTCCACCTCCGCGCGGGCCACCTTGATGGGCTTGCCCGCCTCCAGCGCGATCAGGCGCCCGAACTGCTCCCGCCGCTCGGCCAAGCCGTCGGAGACCTTCCGCAGCAGCTGCTGGCGCTCGAAGGTCGCCATGCGGCGAGTGCCCGCGAAGGCACTCACCGCCGCCGCGATGGCCTCCTGTGCCTGCGCCGCCGTCGCCCGGCAGGTCTGCCCCACTACGCTCTGGTCGAAGGGAGCGTGGATCTCCACCGCCTCGCCCTGCTCGACCCAGCGCCCGGCCAGAAGGAATCCGTAGGTTCTTGCGGGTGTAGCCACGGTGTCCGCCATGGGGGTATTGTCTTCCTTCCGCGCGCCTTGCCGCAACGCCGCCAAGCCCCAATTCCCTTGGGTACTCGGCTTTGTTTGTGGTACTTTACGGCCACTCCCAGAGGCTCCGTGTGGACCGCAGGGTGGTCCTCCTGCGCCAGGCGGAGGTTCCAGCCGTCGCGAGAGCGTTTCCCCCTGCCCGTTGCCACGGTTCGACGGGGAGTACAGGCCCGGAGTCCACCATCTATGGCGCTCGGATTCGGCTTCAACAAGCAGAAGGTCCTCGGTAACGCCGAGAAGTACGTCCAGCAGGGCAAGCTTCAGAACGCCATCTCCGAATACGAGAAGGTTGTCAAGGAAGACCCCAAGGACCTGACCGTCCTGAACACCATCGGCGACCTCTACGCCCGGGTGGGGCAGAACGACAAAGCGGTCACCTACTTCAGGAAGGTGGGCGACGCCTATGCCGGCGAGGGCTTCACGGTGAAGGCCATCGCCATGTACAAGAAGCTCACCAAGCTGGCGCCCGCCAACATCGACTGCACCCTGAAGCTGGCCGAGCTCTATACCCAGCAGGGCCTGTACAACGACGCCCGCTCGCAGTACGTGCTGGTCGCCGACAGCTACATGAAGGCCGGCGACGCCGACTCTGCCGCCAAGATCTTCCAGAAGCTGCTGGAGCTGGACCCCGAGAACGCTGCCATGCAGTCCAAGCTGGCGGACCTGTACGTGAAGATGGGCCGCCGCGACGAGGCCCGCAACATCTTCCTCACCGCCGCCCAGTCGCTCTACGGCCGCGGCGCCCTCGATGCCGCCGACGAGGCCCTGGCCAGGGTCACCCAGCTCGATCCCGGCAACGCCGACGCCCTCATGCTGCGCGGCCAGATCGCCGTGGACGCCGGCGACGGCGCCACCGCCATCCCCTACCTCGAGAAGGTCCCCAAGCTCGACTCGCGCCCCGAGGCCCTGCGCTCCCTGCTCCGCGCCTACGTCCAGGTTGGGCGGATGGACGACGCCACGCCCATCGCCGGCAAGCTCATCTCCGTTCACAACGACATCAGCGGCGTCACCAGCATCGCCGAGGCCTTGCTCTCCAAGCAGGACGTGGAAGGCGCGCTGCGCGTCTACGATGCCAACGCCGATAAGCTCCTGGCCGTCTCGCCTCCGGGACTGATGGAATCCCTCCACGCCACTATCTCCTCGGTGAAGGAGAGCGAGACGACCCCGTCGGTCATGCGATGGAGCAGC
>CAYTPH010000211.1:0-5493 GCA_964439635.1 uncultured Terriglobales bacterium | reverse complement strand
CAGGATCAGCAACGGGACCAGAAACCGCATGTTCCTCCCCTTACCAGGTTGGCCCGACGTACCGGACGGGGGGAGGTTACCGCAGACCACCCGGGAAGTGTGCTTATGCTAACGAAGCCGGGGTTTCAAGTCCACAGCAAACCAGTGATGCGACGTTGGGAGGCGATTATTCCAGTACGAAGATGTTCTTCTCCCGGCACATCTTCGTCAGGACCTCGGGCCAGACCGTAACGCTGACCTCGCCGAGGTGGGCCTTACGCAACAGCAGCATGAGCGTGCGCGACTGGCCGATGCCGCCACCGATGCTCAGAGGAATCTCATTCTTCAGAATGCCCTGGTGATAGGGGAAGCGCAGGAAGTCCAATTGCCCGGACAGTTCGAGTTGCTTGCGCAGCGATTCCGCATCCACGCGGACGCCCATGGAGGAAAGCTCGTGCCGGCGGCGGGTGACGTGGTTCCACACCAGGATGTCGCCGTTCAATCCGTGCATCGGACGGCCCTGGTCGATGGTCGACTCGGTCACCCAGTCGTCGTAATCGGCGGCGCGCATCTCGTGCGGATAGCCATCGGCCAGCGGCCAGCCGATGCCGATGATGAAGATGGCCGGATATTTCTGCAGCACCTGTGTCTCCCGCTGCTTGCGCGGCAGGTCGGGGTACATGTCCAGGAGCTCCTCGGCGTGCAGGAAGGTGAGCTCGTCCGGCAGCTCGGGACACTGCTTGGTCTTGAGCTTGGGGAACTCTTTGAGGAGGTGCTGCTCGGCGCCCTTCAGCACCTTCCAGATGCGGTTGACGATCATCTTCAGGAACTTCAGGTTGCGCTGCTCGGCGGTGATGACCCGCTCCCAGTCCCACTGGTCGACGTAGCAGGAGTGGTCGTGGTCGAGGAAATAGTCCTTGCGGACGGCGCGCATGTCGGTGCAGATGCCCTCGCCGACCTTGCAGGAGAACTGCTTGAGCGCCACCCGCTTCCACTTGGTGGCGGCCTGCACCACCTGGGCGTCCACCGGGTGCTTGTTGTAGTCGTTGGAGATGTGGAACTGGATGGGAGTGCGGGAGCCGTCGCGGTCGAGCATGTCGTTGACGCCGCTCTCCACGTCCACGATCAGCGGGACGGTCACCATCATCAGGTTCAGTTCCTTGCAGAGGTGCTCCTCGATGTAATTCTTGGCGGAGAAGATGGCCTTCTGCGTGTCCTTGGGGGAGAGCAGGGAGTGGTAGTCGTCGGGGAGGATCTTCTCCAGCTCGTTGTAATCGCCGATGCCGGGACCGGCCAGGTCGGCCTTCTTGTCTGCGACTGCGGTTGGCATAAGTGCGCTCCTTGGGGTTGCGGGTTCAAGGCAGAGGTATGCGAAGGGCCTGTCCTGCGCGCCAGGCCCAGGGTGCTCGTCCCCTAGTTGGCTCCGGCGGCGGGCGGAGCGCAGTGACGCCGGTCACGCCCCGATGTGTGGCGGCCGGGCGACATCGTTTACAATCCCAGTACATCAAGGACCGACGCTTGGACCCAAAGACATCTCCTGTATTGGTCGTCCACGGTGGGGCGTGGGCGATCCCCGATGACATGGTGGAGGACCACCTGCGCGGCGTGCGCAACGCCCTGGCCGCGGGCTGGGAGGCGCTCAGCCGCGGCGGCCGCGCCTTGGACGCGGTGGAGGCCGCCATCGTGGTCATGGAGGACGACGACACCTTCGACGCCGGCCATGGCTCCTTCCTCACCTCCGACGGCCGGGTGCAGCTGGACGCCATGCTCATGGACGGCGCCACCCTGCGGGCCGGGGGCGTGGGCTGTATCGAGCACGTGCGCAACGCCATTCGGGTGGCGCGCAAGGTGCTGGACGAGAGCCCGCACTGCTACCTGGTCGGCCAGGGGGCGGAGCGCTTCGCCCAGGAGCACGGTATCCAGCTCTGCGCCAACGCCGACATGGTGATCGACCGCGAGGTGGAGCGGCTGAAGTACGCCCAGGAGCAGGCCCGGGCGGGCGCTCCGGCGGAATTCTTCGCCGAGCACGACACCGTGGGGGCGGTGGCGCTGGACGCCTACGGGAACCTGGCGGGCGGGACCTCCACCGGCGGCACCATCAATAAGACGCCGGGCCGGGTGGGCGATTCCTCACTGATCGGCTGCGGCTGCTACGCCGACAACGAGAGCGGCGCCGTGTCCACCACCGGCTGGGGAGAGCCCATGATGAAGCTGGTGCTGGGCAAGTGGGCAGTGGACCGCATCGCCGCCGGCTGCGACCCGCAGACTGCGGCGCGGGAAGCCGTTCAGTACCTGGAGCGCCGGCTGCGGGGCCACGGCGGACTGATCCTGCTCGACGCCCGCGGCCGCTTCGGCCTTTACCACAACACGCCGCGCATGGCTTGGGCGCTGCGGACCTCCAGGGAAGACCGCAGCGGCGTCACCCACCGGCCCTGAACTTCCCAAAACGGACCCGGAAGCGCCGTTCACCCCTTGATTTTGGCGGCTCGCGGGCGGCTGGATGCACTTGCCTTCCGAGCACCTCCTGTTATACAACCTTGCAACATTTCCCGGGCTGATGACCGCCGGAGCCGTGCCTATTTCCGGAAAAAAGGTGGAAAGCATGAACCGAGTGTTCTTGTTCGCCTGTCTTTTCGCGCTCGTACTGAGCTTTGCCGGCCCCGCGCTGGCCCAATCCACAGCCGACCTGCACGTCAGCGTCAAAGACCCGAACGGGGCCGTGGTGGCCAACGCCACCGTGACCATCCGCGACGAGGCGCGCAATTTCGAGCGCTCCGTCGCCAACCGCGCGGACGGGGAATATCAATTCCTGCTGATCCCGCCGGGCACCTACAACGTGGTGGTGGAGGCCCCGGGCTTCGGCAGGACGACGGCCAAGAACGTGGTGATCACCATCGGCCAGGCAGCGGAGCTGCCGGTGGTGCTGAAGGTCGCCGGGGCGCAGGAGGAACTGACGGTCAGCGCCGAGACGGAGACGGTGGAGACGCAGCGCAGCTCGGTGGCCACCACCATCACCCAGCAGCGCATCGACAACCTGCCCATCAATGGCCGTAACTACATCAATTTCACCCTGACCAACTCGCAGACGGCGCGGGACACGGCGCCCTCGATCGGCGCCGCACCCACCAGCGGCTTGAACATCGGCGGGCAGCGCGCCCGTGCCAACCTGGTGAACGTGGACGGGGTGGACGCGGTGGACAACTCGGTGAACGGCATCCGCTCCACCGTCAGCCAGGACGCGGTGCAGGAGTTCCAGATCCAGACCAACGGCTACACGGCGGAGTACGGCCGGGCCTCGGGCGGCGTCATCAACATCGTCACCCGCTCGGGCACGAACGCCCTCCATGGTTCCGCCTTCGGCTTCCTCCGCCACCGCAGCATCCAGGCCCCCAACCCCTTCTCCACCGTCGCCGACCCGGCCTACACCCGGGTGGAGACCGGCTTCACCCTGGGCGGGCCCATCAAGAAGGACAAGACCTTCTTCTTCTTCTCTTACGAGACCCGGCGGCGGCAGGAGACCGGCTTCTCCACCATCGGAGCGAACAATTACGGTCTAGAGCCGATCGACGTGTCGGCGCTCTTCGGAGCCCCCGCGGGCACCTTCGTGATGCAGGGAACTGCCGGTACCGGCGGTCAGGTGGCGTTCTTCAACACCATGCTGCCCTTGTTGCCCGGCCTGCCAGCGCCGGCCATCACCGCGTTGCAGCAGTACGCGTTCCTGATGGGCGGCTCCTCCGGCATCGCCATTGACGGCAGCTATCCCGCCGCCTTTGCCCTCATCACCCCGCCGGTACCCAACCAACTGCAGCAGTTCCCGACCTCCTGCAACCCCACCAACCTGCTGTGCAACGGACTGCCGGCCTCCTTCATGCCGCTGGACTCGCAGGCCGGCAACTATCCCGTTTCGGAGGGGACCAGCGTCATCGGCCTGCGTCTGGACCACCGCCTCACCAACAACAACAACCTGCTGCTGCGCGCCAACGTGAGCCCCAGCACGGTCACCGGCATCCAGGTGCAGGGCCAGAGCCAGAACTTCGGCCAGAACGGCTACTCCCGCACCGCCTACCAGCAGTTCCGCGACCTGACCATCACCGCCCAGGACACCGCCACCATCGGCAACGACAAGATCAACGAGTTCCGCTTCCAGTACGCCCGCCGCGGCCTGCTGTTCAACTTCAACAGCGCCATCCCCGAGGGCGGCAACTCGGCGGTGAACATCGTGGGCACGGCCTTCATCGGCCGCGAGCCCTTCTCCTTCGTGCGCCGCACCGAGCAGCGCTTCCAGTTCGCCGACAACTTCACCTGGAACAAGGGCAAGCACACCTTCAAGTTCGGCGCCGACATCAACCGCCTGCCGCTGGTGGCCGACTTCACCGTGAATTTCGGGAACGTCTTCAACTTCGGCGCCCTGGCCCCGTCCTCGTTGGGATTCCCGGCCACTCTGGCCGGTGTCCCCATCCCCGGTTTCAGTGCCGTCCAGGCCTACGGCCTGGGCATTCCCAGCACCATGGTGCAGGGCCTGGGCGACCCGCACGCCGACTTCGCCAACAACATCTTCGGCTTCTTCGTGCAGGATTCCTGGCGCCCGGCCTCCAACCTGACGCTGAACATCGGCGTGCGCTATGACCTGGAGATCTTGCCCGAGCCGGAGCAGCTCTCGCCCATCGGCCAGGATGGCTACGCCTTCCTGGGCATCCGGAACGCGATACCGCGCGACAGCAACAACGTCGCCCCCCGCATCGGCATCGCCTGGGACCCGTTCAAGGACGGCAAGACCGTGGTCCGCGCCTCCTACGGCCTGTTCTACGACCATCCGTTGCTGGGGCTGCAGTTCCTGGCCCAGGCCACCGACGCTTCCGGCACGCCTCAGTTATTGATGTTCGGCGGCAGTCCGTGTTCGACCGTAGCGCCGCCTCCGGGCAGTCTGCCGCCGCTCAACGCCACCAACGTCTTCCAGGGCATCCTGCAACTGCCCACCTGCTTAGGACCGGTGGCCACTGCGCCGACCGGCCTGGGGTACCTGCCCGCCGAGCAGCGCTTCGACCCCAGCGCCGACTCGTTGTTCATCGACCAGGGCTTCCTGAGCGCGGGCTTCCCCCTGAACGTCCTGCCCTTCGGTTTCCCCAACACTCAGAACTTCCAGTTCGCCTACTCCAATCAGGCCAACCTGACGGTGGAGCGTGACCTGGGCGGCAACTTCAACCTGAGCGTGGCGTACAACTTCAATGGCGGCCGCCACCTCAACCGGCCCATCAACGCCAACACCGTGCGCACCGACCTGCTGGTCGGCAACTGGGAGCGGGCGGTGGCGGCAGGCGCCGTCACCCCGACCACCTCACCGCTGGCGGTGGCCGCGTGCGGGGTCGGTCCCGCCGGGCCCTACATGCCGGCGGCGCTGGTCAACTTCTTCCGGCCTTCGGGGTTGAACCCGGCGCTGGCCGGCCTGCCGCCGCTCGCCGCGTGCGTGGCGGGAGTGGCCGCGCCCTTCCTGGACGCGACCTTCTCGGGTCTGAG
>CAYTPH010000210.1:0-5499 GCA_964439635.1 uncultured Terriglobales bacterium | reverse complement strand
CTCGCCCAGGTTGCCGAAGACCATGGCCTGCACGTTGACGGCGGTGCCCCAGCTGTCGTCGATGTTGTTGATGCGGCGGTAGTGCTTGGCGCGCTCGGTCAGCCAGGAGCGGAAGACGGCGTCGCGCGCCATCACCAGCTGCTCGTGCGGATCCTGCGGGAAGTCGCGCTTGGCGTGCTTCTGCACCACCTTCTTGTACTCGGCGATCACTTCTTTCAGCGACTTGGCGTCGAGGTCGGTGTCGAGCTTGGCCTTTTTCTGCTTCTTCTTGCCGTCGAAGACCTCGTCGAAGGCGTGCTTGGGGATCTCCAGCACCACGTTGCCGAACATCTGGATGAAGCGGCGGTAGCTGTCGTAGGCGAAGCGCGGGTTGTTGCTGCGGCGCGCCAGCGCCTCCACCGACTGGTCGTTCAGTCCGAGGTTGAGGATGGTGTCCATCATGCCCGGCATGGAGAACTTGGCGCCGGAGCGGACGCTGACCAGCAGCGGGTTGTCGCCCGTGCCCAGCTTCTGCCCCTGGAGTTGTTCCAGGCGGCGCAGCGCCTCGTCCATCTGGCGGTTCACTTCGCCGGAGACCTGGCCGGCGGTGCGCATGTACTCGCGGCAGGCCTCGGTCTGGATGGTGAAGCCGGGGGGCACGGGGAGGGCGGCGTTGGTCATCTCGGCCAGGCCGGCGCCCTTGCCGCCCAGTTCGTCCTTCATCTTGCCGTGGCCTTCGGCCTTGCCTCCGCCGAAGAAGTAAACGTACTTGGTGCCGGTCTGGGCGGTGCGGGTCTCTTCCGGTGCAGTCAGCGTGGTGCTCATATCGATTCCCTTCCTTTATAAGTGCGTGATGAATCCCTTGTGGTGCACGCGAGATCCTTCGCGGCTAAAGCCGCTCAGGATGACGCCACAGTGGGGTAGTGCAGAAACGCTCGCACAACCATAGATTGGCGTCATCCTGAGGTGCTTCAGCGCCGAAGGACCTTGCGTGCAGTGACAGCAGAATCAACTCTTCCCTTCCGTGACGATCTCCGAGAAGTCGGCGATCGTCGAGAAATCCTCCACGATGCGGTCCAGCAGGCCGAGACGGTTGGCGCGCAGCATCTCGTCCTCGACCATGACCATCACCTTGTCAAAGAAGGCGTCCACCACCGGCCGCAGCTTCGAGATCTCGGTCAGCGCGGCGCGGTAGTCGCCTTTCTTCCTCAGCTCTTCCACGCGCGGCGCCACCCGCGCGGCGTCTTCCGCCAGCTTCTTCTCGGCATCGTCCTGGGCCAGCGCCGGATTGAAATCGCCCCAGGAGAACTTCTTCTCCCTGGCCTGCCGCAGGATGTTCTTCATGCGCTTGAAGGCGACGGAGATATGCTCGAAGTCTTCCGCCTTCCGCGCCTCCGACACCGCTCGCGCCCGCGCCACCAGGTCCGGCACCTGGTCGGAACCGGCAGCCAGCGCGGCATTCACGGTGTCGTACTCCAGGCCAAGAGGCTCGCGCAGGTAGAACTCCAGGCGTTCGCGGAAGAAGGCGCCGATGGCGTCCAGATACGTAACCTCGCGGAACTTCTTCTCCGCCTCGGAGCCTTTGTAGTTGTCCCGCGCCTGCGTGAACACCTGCCGCAGGCCCAGGGGCAGTTGGTGCTCGGCCAGGATGCGCACGATGCCGTTGGCCTGCCGGCGGAGCGCGAACGGATCCTTGGAGCCGGTGGGCTGCAGACCAAGGGCGAACATGCCCGCGATGGAATCGGCTTTGTCTACCAGCGACAGCACCGCGCCCGCGATGGACTGCGGCACGGCATCGTCCATGGACTCGGGCTTGTACTGGTCGTAGATGGCGTCGGCGATGGCGGCGTCCAGCCCCTGCGCCCGCGCGTACAGCCCGCCGACCACGCCCTGCAGCTCGGTGAACTCCTTCACCAGCTCGGTGGTCAGGTCGGCCTTGGCCAGCCAGCAGGCGTTGCTGGTGGCATCCAGGCTGACCTCCACGCCCATGTCGAGCAGGTCGGCTACCAGCTTCTCCGCCAGGTCGGACATGCGCTGCGCTTTCTCGTAGTAGCTGCCCAGGTCCTTCTGGAAGGTGACCGACTTCAGCATGTCCACGCGCTGCCGCAGCGGGACCTTCTGGTCGGTCTCCCAGAAAAAGCGCGCGTCGTTGAAACGGGCGCGCAGCACGCGCTCGTTGCCGTGGCGGATGACGCCGTCGGGATCGCCCTCGCGGTTCAGCACCGCCAGGAAGTGTGGCGCCAGCTTGCCGTTCGCATCCTCGACCGCAAAGTACTTCTGGTGGTCGCGCATGACCGTGACCAGGACTTCCTCCGGCAACGACAGGAACTCGCGGTCGAAGCTGCCCAGGACGACGCCCGGCCATTCGGTCAGATTGACGACCGTGCTCAGCAGCGCTGCATCCTCGCGCCAGCGCGCCCCGGGAATGGTTCGCGTGGCGGCGTCCAGGGCTTTGCGGATGCGGTGCTCGCGCTCGGCCCGCGTGGGCACGACCTTGCCCCCGGCGATCGCCTCTGGGTAGTGCGCCGGCTTCGAGACCTTCACCTCGTCACCCAGGATGCGGTGGCCGCGCGACTGCTTCCCTGCCCGCACGCCGCCAAACTCCAGCGGCACGACGTCGCCGTCGAGCAGCGCCACCATCCAGCGCACTGGGCGCACGAAGCGCTCCGCGGCCTTGCCGCGCCAGTACATATTCTTCGCCCAGTAGATGCCGGCGATCTCTTTGGGCAGGGTCTCGACCAGGACCTCGCTGGCGGGGCGGCCGCGGCTCACCACCCTGGCGCTCAGGTACTCGCCTTTGGGCGTGCTCACCTTGTCCAGCTTCGCGGGATCGACGCCGACCTTCTTGGCGAACGCCAGCGCCGCGGGCGTGGGTGCTCCATCCTTGTAGGCGACCTTCAGCGAAGGCCCGGTGACCTGCTCCTCGACGTCGGGCTGCTGGACCGCCACGCCGCGCGCTAGCACGGCCAGCCGCCGCGGCGTGGAGAAAGCCTCCACCTTGCCGTCCGCCACCAGGCGCTCGCGCGTGAGCAGCTCGCCGACGCGGCGCGCCAGCTCGGCCTCGGCGCCCTCGAGCATGCGCGCCGGGACTTCTTCCAATCCGATCTCGAGAAGGAAATCCGCCATTCTGTCAGTCTTTCAACGTTCTCACGTCCAGCCGCGCCATCATGTGACCGGGGTCACAGGTCCGCGTTTGCCTTTGTGTCCCTCGTGTCTACCTTTGTGTCCTTTGTGGTGAAGCTCTTCAACACCTAACCACAAAGGGCACGAAGGTTGCACAAAGGACACGAAGGAAATCAGCCGGCCACCGAACTCGTTTTCTCCTGCAGCCTTGACCCCTGCTGCTGGTCGAGGTAGGCCTTGGCGATGCCCACCGCCAGCTGCCGGATGCGCGCGATCACGCCGACCCGTTCGGTCACCGAGATGGCGCCGCGCGCGTCCAGGATGTTGAACAAGTGCGAGCACTTCAGGCAGAGGTCGAAAGCTCCGAGGAGCGGGAATCTTTTCCCCTCAGCGGTCGGGCTGAAGCCCGACCCAGAGCTAAAGCTCTGGGCTACCGAGCCGCCTCCCTTTGCCGTGCCTTCGTTCTCTGCTCCGTGATTCGCGTTCTCGTGCGCGTACCGCTCCAGCAGCGCCTTGCATTCCGCCTCGTAGAGCCGCAAGTGCTCCCAGGTCTTCTCCACGTCGGCGGCCTCGAAGTTGTAGACGGAGAACTGCAGCTCGTCCTGGTGGCGGACGTCGCCGTAGGTCACCCCCGGCGCCCAGACGATGTCGTAGATCGAGTCCACGTCCTGGAGGAAGGCGGCGATGCGCTCCAAGCCGTAGGTCAGCTCCGCCGAAATGGGGTCCAGGTCGACGCCGCCGCACTGCTGAAAGTAGGTGAACTGGGTGATCTCCAGGCCGTCGAGCATCACCTGCCAGCCGATGCCCCAGGCGCCCAGCGTCGGCGACTCCCAGTTGTCTTCCTCGAACTTGATGTCGTGCTGGCGCAGGTCGATGCCGATGGCCGCGAGCGACTCCAGGTACAGCTCCTGCACGTTCTCCGGCGGCGGCTTCAGGATCACCTGCAGCTGCGTGTGCTTGAACAACCGGTTGGGATTGTCGCCATAGCGCCCGTCGGCGGGCCGCCGCGACGGCTGGATGTAGGCCACGTTGTACGGCTTCGGCCCCAGCACCCGCAGGAAGGTCTCCGGCGACATGGTGCCCGCGCCGACTTCGACGTCGTAGGGCTGCTGCAGCACGCACCCGCGCTCCGCCCAAAACTGCTGGAGTTTGAGGATGAGTTCCTGGAAGGTGGGCGGGTTGTTCTTTGCTTTCGACAAATGTCAGTCCAATCTATCCAGCATCGACGCCGTCACCAGCTTGCGGTCGATATGCGTCTCCAGGCGCTGCACCAGGAACCTCCGCAGGTCGGCGCCGCGCTGCTTGGGCCAGGGCGCGCCGGCGAACGACTCCACCGGCGAGCGGAACATCTCGCGCGACATCTGCCGCGACTCTGCCGTCATCTCGCTCGACGCCAGCCGCTTGTGCTCCGGACACATCAGCCCCTCGGCCAGGGGGTGGAAGTACGCCCGGCCATTCAGCACCGCACCGCACTCGATGCACTCGCCCAGCTCCGGCAAGAGGCCGGCCAGCCGCACCAGCCACAGGTCGAAGTACGTGAGCGGCATCCAGATGGCCCCGGCGCGCACCTGCCCCAGCACCGACACCGCCAGCCGGAAGAGCGCGTCGTTGGGATCGCGGTCCGGCAGCACCTGCTCCAGGACCTCGGCCACGTAGCCCAGCGCCACCGCCCGCGGATAATCCACCGTCTCCACCAGCGGAGAATCCAGCACGTCGCAGGAATCCAGCCGCGCCAGCTCCTGACGCTCGCGGTCTTCCCAGTACAACCGCACGTACGTGAGCGGCTCCAGCGCCCCGCCGAAGCGGCGCTTCGACTTCTTCGCCGCCTTGGCCACGCCCTTCACTTTGCCCTCGGTGCGCGTGAACAGCGTCACCAGCAGGTCGGCCTCGCGCAACGGATAGCTGCGCAGGACGATGGCCTCGGACTGCTTCAGCGGCATCGGGGGATCTCGCTCGAATCTTCGATTGTAACGGACGGGCGCACTTCGCGAAAGGCGGGAAATGCCTGATTCTATGCGGCTCCGGCGGTCTTCCTCTGTGTCCTCCGTGTGCCCTTTGTGCCCCCTGTGGTGAGATTCTGAAAAGCTTAACCACAGGGGGCACAGAGGAACACAGGAAAGCGGGCTACTTTCAGGACCTCGGGCGGGCGGAGGGCTTGGCGACGGCCAGCTCGGCCTGGACCTTCTTGGGCAGCGTGGGCTTCACCAGCTCGTAGGACTGCCGCAGCAGGCGGCGCACCTCGGCCGCGGGCAGGGCGTCGTAGCTCTCCAGCGCCACCCACTGGGCCCTCGCCATGTAGGGCGCGGGGATCACGCCCTCGTTCTCCTGCTAGGCGACGAACTCCTCCTCTGTCACTTTGAACGAGAGTAGCGGATCGTCTCGGTCCGGCTCGGTGTT
>CAYTPH010000209.1:0-5514 GCA_964439635.1 uncultured Terriglobales bacterium | reverse complement strand
GAGTAGTGGTCGCGGCAGGCCTGCGCCAGGTCCCGGCCCGTGACCACGCCCAGCTTCACGCACAGGCTCTGCAGCAGGATGGCCATCAGGTTCGACAGCATGATGACGCTGAGCAGGGTGTAGTTGTAGCGCGAGCCGCCGGCCAGGTCGGTGGCCCAGTTGCCCGGGTCCATGTATCCCACCGACACCAGGAAGCCGGGGCCGGAAAAGGCCCACAGTTTCCGCCAGAACGTACCCGTGGCGGGCACGGGACAGGAGGCGTGCACCTCGGGAAGGCTGGGCATCCCGCGTTCCAGGTTCCAACCGTCCGCCCGCGTGTTCACTTGGATTGCCCCTTCCTGGTTAGCTCCGGTGTCAATCTCTGCATAAACCTTGTTTAACTCTCTTTTCGATGCGAGCTGCCCGCGGCCAGCCAGACCTTTTCAGCCGCGGGAGCACCCAGTGTGACCTTGCCGGCGGCGGTCTCCAGCGTCAGCGTCTGGTCGTAGCTCCGGGACAGCAGCCGCAGCCGCGCTCCGGGGCGGATGCCGCGGTGCTCCAGGAACTCCTGCAGTTTGCCGTCGCGCTCGTAGACGCTGGCGACGGTGTACGTCTTCTCCTCCACGGCCTCGGAGAGCAGCCGCTGGCCGCGCTTGCGGCGCTGCTGCGGCGTCTCCGGAACCACGGGATTACCGTGCGGGCACACGCCGCCGCGCCCTAGCTTGGAGGCCAGCTTGGCCTCGAAGTCGGCGGAAACCGCGTGTTCCAGCCGCTCCGCCTCGTCGTGCACCCGCCACCATTCCATCCCGAAGACCTCGTGGAGCATGCGCTCGATGAGGTGGTGGCGGACGGCGGTGCGGTGGGCGATCTCTTTTCCCTCCGCGGTAAGCTCCACCCGGCCGTGGTCCCGCACCCGCACCAGTCCGTCCTTCTTCAGGCGGCGCAGCGCCATGGTGACCGCCGGCGGCGAGACCGACAGCCAGTGGGCGAGGGTCGCCGAGATGACGTGCCCGCCCTCGGCTTCCGCTTCGAGGATCGCTTTCAGGTAATCCTCTTTGGAGATGGTGATCGTGCCCACCCGCCTATGTTAACCGTAGTTAAGAAAATGTCAAATGCGTTGGTTTACTCACCAGGTTACGGAAGTGCTGGGAGCTCCTGCCGCTGCAGTCCGGGCGAATCGCGCGGTTCCGGGGTCCCGGCGTGTTTGACACCCGGAGGAGCGCCATCTACCCTTTTCTTCTCGTGAAGCCATGAAGGTCCTGGTCATAGGCAGCGGCGGGCGGGAACACGCGCTGGCGTGGAAGCTGCGGCAGTCGCCGCGGATCGACCAGCTGCACTGCGCCCCGGGGAACGGCGGCATCTGCGCCGAGACCGAGTGCCACGCCGCCGACCCGAAGAACGTGGACGGCCTCCTGCGCCTGGCCGACCGCCTGCAGGCCGACATGACCGTCGTTGGCCCCGAGTTGCCGCTCAGCCTGGGCGTGGTGGACGAGTTCCGGCAGCGCGGGTTGCGCATCTTCGGGCCGACCGCGGCGGCGGCCAAGCTGGAATCCAGCAAGAGCTTCGCGAAAGAGTTCATGCAGCGGCACCACATCCCCACCGCCCACTACGCGGTGTGCGGGTCGGCGCAGGAGGTGCGCGATGCCTTGCCGCTGTTCAAGACCCCGATCGTCGTGAAGGCCGACGGGCTGGCCGCCGGCAAAGGGGTGGTGGTGGCCAAGTCGACAGACGAAGCCGCCACGGTCGCCGCCGAGATGCTCAGCGGCAAGATGCTGGGCGAGGCCGGCGCCCGCGTGGTGCTGGAGGAGTTCCTGGAAGGCGACGAGCTCTCGTTCCTGGTGTTGAGCGACGGCGAGCGGGTGGTGCCGCTGGTCGCCGCCCGCGACCACAAGCGCGCCTTTGAGGGCGACACCGGGCCGAACACGGGCGGGATGGGCGCCTACTCCACCGACGAGCTGCTCGACGCGGGCACGCGCGAGTGGCTGCTGGCCCACATCGCGCGCCCGGTGGTGCAGGGGATGAAGGACGAAGGCGCGGAGTACCGCGGCATCCTGTACTGCGGCCTGATGTTGACCGCGCGCGGCCCCATGGTGCTGGAATTCAACTGCCGCTTCGGCGATCCGGAGACGCAGCCCATCCTGATGCGGCTGGAGAGCGACCTGCTGGGCGCCTGCGTGGCCTCGGTCGAAGGCCGCGTGAGCGAGGGCGACTTCAAGTGGTCGCCGGACGCGGCGGCGTGTGTGGTGATCGCTTCCGGCGGCTATCCTGGGACCTACGAGTCCGGCAAGAAGATCGCCGGGCTGGAGCGGGCGGCGGAGGTGGAGGGAGTGAAGGTGTTCCACGCCGGAACCAGCCTGCGCGACGGCGCCTTCTACACCGCCGGCGGGCGGGTTCTGGGCGTCACCGCGCGCGGGCGGGACCTGGAGTCGGCGCTGGAGCGCGCCTACCAGGCTGCCGGGCACGTCCAGTTCGAAGGCATGCACTATCGCAAGGACATCGGGCATCGGGCGCTGAAGCAAGGGTCGATGAAGTAGTCGCGGGCGAGACGCCCCCGAGACAGCCGCCGGAACGGCAGCGTTACAGGAGCCATGGAAAAGAAACCGCTGGTATCGATCGTAATGGGCAGCGACTCCGACCTGGAGATCATGCGCGAGGCGGGGAAGGCGCTGGAAGAGTTCGGCATCCCCTACGAGATGGACGTGACCTCGGCGCACCGCTCGCCCGCCCGGACGGCGGAGTTCGCCCGGGGCGCCCAGGCGCGGGGGATCCGGGTGATCATCGCCGGCGCGGGCGGCGCGGCGCACTTGGCGGGAGTGATCGCCGCCGAGAGCACCCTGCCGGTGATCGGCGTCCCCATCCCCTCGACTTCGCTGGCGGGCCTGGATTCTCTGCTCTCCATCGTGCAGATGCCCGCGGGGATCCCGGTAGCCACGGTGGCCATCGGCAAGCCGGGAGCCACCAACGCCGGCATCCTGGCGGCGCAGATCCTGGCCACCGCCGACCCCGAACTCGCGCAGCGCGTCCACCGGCACAAGGAGAAGCTGGCCAAGGGCGTGGAGGAGAAGTCGCGCAAGCTGCGCGAATCCCGCAAGTAGGAGGTGTCCATGCATCCCGGCGTGAGCTTCAACGAACTGCTGCGCTACACCGAGGTGGAGAACGCCAAGTGGCACCGCTGGCTGGCGGCGAAAGGCCCGGTGTTCCTGGATTCCAAGCTGGACATTGCCGGCATGAAGGACCTGCGCGGCGTGCTCCTGCACATCTTCGCCGTGGAGCTGCGGTACGCCGAGCGCATCGCCGGCGACGAGGTGAGCGCCTACGAGAACCTGCCCACCGGCAGCCTCGACGAGCTCTTCTCCATCGGCACCAAGGCGCGCGACAAGATGAAGCGCTTCGTCGCGGGCGCCACCCAGTCCCAGATGGAGGAAGCCCTGACCTTTGAGACGCGCTCCGCGGGCACCCTGGTCGCCAGCAAGCGCAAGTGCCTGGCACACGCGCTGCTGCACGGCATCCGGCACTGGGCGCAGATCGCCACCGCCCTGCGGCAGCAGGGACACCCCACCGACTGGCAGCACGACTTCATCATGAGCGACGCGCTGGAGTAGCCGTCAGCCGCCTGGCAGTCCGCTAGAGTTTCAGGGACTTGAGATAGGCGCGGAGATCGCCAGCGAGCTCGGGTCGCTTGAGGGCGAACTCGATGGTGGCCTGCAGAAAGCCGAGCTTGTTGCCGGTGTCGTGGCGTTTCCCCTCGAAGGTGAACCCGTAGACCTTTTCGTGCTTCAGCAGCAGGCGGAGGGCGTCAGTGAGTTGGAGCTCGCCGGCGGTGCCCAGGGGCGTGCGCTCGAGCATTTCGAATATCCGTGGCGTGAGCACGTAGCGGCCGATGACGGCGAGGTTGGAGGGCGCGTCTTCCGGCTTTGGTTTCTCCACCATGTTGCGGATGTCGAAGAGGCGGCCTTTCCAGCGGCCATCCACCGGCGCGGCATCCAGCACCCCGTAGGCGGAGATGCCAGGCCCTTCGACCACCTGCGTGGCGATCACCGAACAGCCGGTCTCGTTGTACACCTCGATCATCTGCTTGAGGCACGGGACGGTGGCGTCGATGACGTCGTCGGCCAGCAGGACGCAGAAGGGCTCGTCGTGCACCAGTTCGCGCGCCATGAGCACGGCGTGGCCCAGGCCCATCGCCTCCTTCTGCCGGACGTAGGCCACGTGGATCATGTCCGAGATGGAGCGGACGATGGCGAGCAGGTCGGTCTTCTTGCGCTCCTCCAGCATCTTCTCCAGCTCGTAGCTGACGTCGAAGTGGTCCTCGATGGCGGTCTTGCCGCGGCCGGTGACGATGATGATCTGGTCGCAACCCGAGGCCAGCGCTTCCTCCACCCCGTACTGGATGATGGGCTTGTCCACCAGCGGCAGCATCTCCTTGGGCTGGGCCTTGGTGGCGGGGAGGAAGCGGGTGCCCAGACCGGCGGCGGGAAACACTGCCTTGCGGACGCGTTTGGGCATGGCGCTCACTGGGACGCAGAGCTGCTCGCGGAAGCTGACCAAGGTATCACAGCAGCTGCTTCAGCGCAGGCTCGGCCGCCAGCGTTTCCAGCAGCGAGCGGATGCGGTCGAGCACCTCGTCGGCTCCGGTGGAGCTGAGGCTGAACTTGAGGATGCCGTTGGGAGAGAACTGCGCACCCCGGTTCGAGGCCACGAAGCTGGCTAGCCTTCCGGGATCGACGGCGGCGTTCTCCGAGAAGCGGAGGTGGACCTGGTCGCGGCGGCGGTCGATGCCCGCTACCCCGATCCGCCGGCACAGGAGCTTGAGTGCAGCGTACTCCAGCAGGTTGCGCACCGGCGGCGGCGGCTCGCCGTAGCGGTCGCGCAGCTCTTCGCGGACGTCGGCGAGCTGGGCCTCGGTGTCCACGCCGGCGGCCCGCTTGTACATGCGCAGCCGCTGGTTCTCCTCCGGGATGTATTCGCCCGGGATGCGGATGTTCAGGCCGAGATTGAGTTGGACTTCCACCTCTTCGGGCGCGGCCTCACCCTTGAGTTCGCGCACCGTTCGCTCCAGCATGGTGGTGTAGAGCTCGAAGCCGACAGCGTCGATATGCCCGCTCTGCTGGCCGCCCAGCAGGTTGCCGGCGCCGCGCAGCTCCAGGTCGAGGGCGGCGATCTTGAAGCCGGCGCCCAGGTCGGAGAATTCCTTCAGCGCGGCCAGGCGGCGGCGCGCGATGGGCGTCAGCTCCTGTTCGGGCGGCACCAGCAGGTAGGCGTAAGCGCGGCGGTTGGATCGGCCCACGCGCCCGCGCAACTGGTACAGCTCGCTCAGCCCGTGGCGGTCGGCGCGGTTCACCAGGATGGTGTTGCAGAGCGGGATGTCGAGACCGTTCTCGATGATGGTGGTGGCCACCAGCACGTCGGCCTCGTGGCGGATGAACTTGAGCATCACGCTCTCCAGCTCGCCCTCGGTCATCTGGCCGTGGCCCACCAGCACGCGCGCCCGCGGCACCAGCTCCTGGAGCTTGGCGGCGATGTCGTAGATGCTGT
>CAYTPH010000208.1:0-5531 GCA_964439635.1 uncultured Terriglobales bacterium | reverse complement strand
ACAAGGAAGTCGGCGACCCGGAGAAAGACGAGGCCTTCCTGCGCGAGACCTCGCCGCTCTTCCACGCCGACAAGATCCGCAAGCCGCTGATCGTGCTGCAGGGCGCCAACGACCCGCGCGTCATCAAGCCGGAGTCGGACGACATCGTCGCCGCAGTGAAGAAGAACGGCGTGCCGGTGGAGTACGTGGTCTTCGACGACGAGGGCCACGGCTTCAGCAAGAAGGCCAACGAGATCCGCGGCTTCAAGGCCATCCTGGATTTCCTGGATAAGTACCTGAAGGGAGGCGGCGCGGCGAAGGCCGGTCAGTGAGGCTCAAAGACTTACCACGGATTCTCACGGATGTTCACGGATTCCCAGACCTCCTGCATCCGTGTGAATCCGTGCAGATCCGTGGTGAGGTGTTAAACCTCTTTGCTACAGCGGGATGTTGCCGTGCTTCTTGGGCGGGTTCTTGTCGCGCTTGTCCTTGAGCATCTCCAGGGCGTCGATGAGCTTCTTGCGGGTCTGGCGCGGCTGGATGACGGCGTCCACGTAGCCGCGCTCGGCCACCACGTAGGGGTTGGCGAAGCGGTCGCGGAACTGCTCGATGAGCTTCTGCCGCTCCTTCTCCTTGTCTTTGGCCTTGGATAGCTCGCGTTTGTAGACGATGTCCACCGCGCCTTCGGGGCCCATGACGGCGACCTCGGCGGTGGGCCAGGCGTAGTTCACGTCGCAGCGGATGTGCTTCGAGGCCATGACGCAATAGGCGCCGCCATAGGCCTTGCGGGTGATGACCGTCACCTTCGGCACCGTGGCCTCGGCAAAGGCAAACAGCAGCTTGGCGCCGTGCTTGATGATGCCGCCGTACTCCTGCGCCGTGCCCGGCAGGAAGCCAGGGACGTCCTCGAAGGTGATGAGCGGGATGTTGAAGGCGTCGCAGAAGCGGACGAAGCGCGCGCCCTTCACGCTGGCGTCGATGTCGAGGCAACCGGCCAGGATGGATGGTTGGTTGGCGACGATGCCCACGGAGCGCCCGTTCAGGCGGGCGAAGCCGACCACGATGTTCCTGGCCCAGTGCTCGTGCACCTCGAAGAAGTAGCCGTCGTCGATGACCGCGGCGATGACGTCCTTGATGTCGTAGGGCTTGTTGGACTCGGCAGGGACGATGCTGTCGAGTTTGGAGTCGGCGCGGTCGGCGGGGTCGGTGCAGGGGCGCCGCGGCGGGTCCTCGAGGTTGTTCGATGGGACGAAGCTCATCAGCTCGCGGACCATGCTGAGGCACTCGGCGTCGTCCTGGGCGCGGAAGTGGGCCACGCCGGAGACCTCATTGTGGGTGGCGGCGCCGCCCAGCTTCTCCTTGGTGACGTCTTCGTGGGTCACGGATTTGATGACGTCGGGTCCGGTGATGAACATGTACGAGGTCTTGTCCACCATCAGGGTGAAGTCGGTGATGGCGGGGGAATAGACCGCGCCGCCGGCGCACGGGCCCATGATGGCCGATATCTGCGGCACCACGCCCGAAGCCAGGGTGTTGCGCAGGAAGATGTCGGCGTACCCGCCCAGCGACATGACGCCTTCCTGGATGCGGGCGCCGCCGCTGTCGTTCAGGCCGATGACGGGAGCGCCGACGCGCATGGCCATGTCCATGATCTTGACGATCTTGGCGGCGTTGGCCTCGGAGAGCGAGCCGCCGAAGACGGTGAAGTCCTGGGCGAAGACGAAGACCAGCCGGCCCTCGATGCGGCCGTAGCCGGTGACGAAGCCGTCGCCGAAGACCTTCTGCTCGTCCATGCCGAAGTCGGTGCAGCGGTGGGTGACCAGCTTGTCGGTCTCCTCGAAGGTGCCTTCGTCGAGCAGGAAGGCGATGCGCTCGCGGGCGGACATCTTGCCTTCCTTGTGCTGCTTCTGGCGGCGCTCCGGGCCGCCGCCGGCCTCGGCCAGGGCATCGCGGCGCTTGAGTTCGTCGAGCTTCTCTTCGAGTTTCATGGCGGGGGGAATTATAGACGGGCGGAGAGGGTGCGGCAGTGTGAGGAGGGTCACAGCACGCTGTATTGCGCGACCACGAGAGAGATTGAACCGCAGAGGTCGCAGGGAACAGCCGCGGAGGACGCGGAGAAGACCTGCCGCCGAGACGCCAGCGTTACATGCTCAAGATCCTCGGCGTGCTCGGCGGTGAAAGCTACGGCGTGATGCCGGCGGTATCCCGCCACTGGTAGTTCTTGCCGTCGTAGAAGACGGCGGAGGTGAAGGTCTCGCCCTCGATGAGGTTGACGGCCATGACCGGCTTCTTCTTGAACAGCACGCGCGTCAGGCCGATCTGGTCGAAGGGAAGGTTCATGATGGCCCACTTCCCCTTGGGGGTTTCGGCGCGCCAGGCTTTCTCGCCGGCGCCGTGGATGACGAGCACCAGGTTCTGGCGGTCGGGGTCCTCGGCCTGGAATTGCGATGTGATCTTGGGATT
Organism: uncultured Terriglobales bacterium; assembly: GCA_964439635.1. GTDB lineage: Bacteria > Acidobacteriota > Terriglobia > Terriglobales > Acidobacteriaceae > CAYTPH01. Next base: position 3,089 of record CAYTPH010000208.1, on the reverse strand, counting down.
CCCGTAGCCGAAGGCCGCGTGATAGGGATCGATGGCCTTGTAGCTGTAATCCACGGCGCCGGCCAGCGGCGTCTTGCAGCGGGCGACGATGACCGCGTCCTCCACCCCGTCGGCGTCGAGGTCCCCCACCAGGAAGTTGATCCACTTCTTGCTGGTGTCGGTGCGGTACTTCACCTGCGCTGTGGAGCGCTGGGTCGAGAGCTGGAAGCACTCCCCGAACTGGGCGTGGATCACGTCCTGCAGATCGTCGGGCGGGGACGGCTGCAGCCGCGCGCCGGCGGGCGGCGCTGCCTCCTGCGCCAGGGCGCGAAGCGCCCCCAGCACGGTCACGGCGTAGAGCAGGATCAGGATGCAGGCGGTCAGGCGCAGAAGCCAGCGGGGCGCGCGCCCCAGCGTTGGGGAGGACAGAAGTTCGCGCATGCGACTACTTTACCCCGATTCCGCCGCCTACGGGGCGCGGGTATCGCAGATGGCAACAGCCGCTGGATGCGGTCCGGCTGCCGCAAGCATAAGGTGCGGACTCAGGCTGGAGGAAGCACCCGTGGAGCGCCGGGTTGCAGCGTGTTACTTACGGATGCCGGCCACGCCTTCGATCAGCAGCAGGTTCGAAGAGGTGTCGATCACTCCGTAGGTGATGCGCTGGCCGTCGCGGGAGACGCCGAGAGTCTCGGGCTGGCGGTCGGGGTCTGAGAGCAACTGGCGGCGGGTAGCAGAAGTGTCCTTTCCAGCCACGAAGTCCTGCTGGTAGATGCCGGAGACGCCTGCCGGGTCGGTATCGATGAAGGCGATGGACCTGCCGTCCGGCATCCAGCGCGCGCGCCCCACTCCGGTCCCCCCTAGAATGCCGCCCGTGAGCTCGATGCGGCCGATTTCCTGACCATCGCTGATGCGATAGACGGCGATGAACCGCCTGCGGGTGGCGGGGTCGTCCTTTCCCCGGCCGAGCCGCGCCGCGCTGGCCATGACGTACTGGCCGTCGGGCGAGGCCTCGGGCCAATTGGTCACGCCCTGCACGATCAGCTTGGCGTCGCTGCCATCGTAGCGCACGCGGTAGAGTCCGGGCCTGTCCGGATGGCCGGAGTTGTAGAGGACCCACTCGCGGGTGGCGGTGGCGTTTTCGGCGTCCACGCCGTCGTGGCTGACCTGGCGGGCGCCGCTGCCGTCGGCCTCCGCCATCCAGATCTCGAAGTTGCCGCTGCGGTGCGAGGTCCAGATGAGCTTGCCGTCGGGAGTGAAGCCTGGGTCCCAATCCTCGGAGGGGTGGTCGGTCAGGCGCCGCAGGGAGCCGTCGCGGGTGGAGACCTCCCACAGGTCGAGGTTGCCGCTGCGATTGGAGGTAAACACCACCCATTGGCCGTCGGGCGAGTAGACGGGCTGGCGGTCGCCACTGCTGCCGTGGGTGAGCCATTTCTCACCAGAGGCGTCCCGCGACTTTGGGCCGAGAGGGAACTCGCGCAGGTTCTCGCGGGCAACGATGGCATCGAGCACCACCGTGCCTTTCGCCAGAACCTCCACCACGCCAGAGCCGCCCTGCAGCCAGAGCACCTCTTTGGCGGCTCCTTGGGGCATCCGCTGCAGCACCATGCGGCTGGCGCCGATGTTCACCGGCCCGACATTGCCGACGGAGGCGCTGCGCACGTACAACACTTGGTTGTCGCCGACCCAACTGGCGACCGAGATATCGCCGCCGGGAAATGCCGGCGGCACGGAGGTTGCTTGCTTGCCGTCGCTACTGACCACCCAGAAGGTGACGTTCTCGGACGACAGTCCCGAAGGGATGGTCTGGGCGACCAGCCAGTCACCTTTGGGCGCCCAACGGATGGCGCGGATGTTGCTGGAGTTACTGATGGGGAGGGTCTTCAGGTGGCGAAGATCGCTGCCATCAGGCGCGACCAGGTAGATGTCCGCTCCACGCACCAAAGCGATCTGGCGTCCGTCGGGAGACCAGTCGGGCGAGCGCCCGTCCACGAGCCGACGCGGTTCGCCGCCCACGACGGCAGCGCGATAGATCCACGCCTCGCCGCGTTCGCGTCGAGAGAAGACGATCTGCGCGCCGTCGGGCGAGAAGCGAGGTTCGAAATCCGGCCCGGAAGTGACCGGCACTTCGCCGCCGCCGGAAAGCTGCTTCAGCCAGATACGAGGCTGGCCGTCGCGCCAGGAGGTGAAGACCACGGAGCGGCCGTCCGGGGAGGCGGCGGGACCCTCGTCCACACCGGAAAAGGTAAGGTTGCGGATGAGCGGCGGGGGTGCTGGCGCGGCGCGGAACAGCCAGGCTCCCAGGCTGAGTCCGAGAAGGAGTGCGGCGGCGGCAAACACCAGGGGCAGCGTCCAACGGCGGCGAAGCGCGGCGGGCGAAGGCTGCACCAGCGCGGTCGCGCCGCTGCTGGCCTCCGACAGGTGGTCGCGGACGCGTTGCAGGTCGCGCGCCAGGTCACGGGTGGCGGCGTAGCGTTCTTCCGGCTCCTTGGCCAGGCAGCGCTCCACGATCCAGCGCACCGGCGCGGGCGCTTTCGGGTTCAGCTCGGAGATGGAAGGCGGCTCGTCCTCGATGATGGCGGCGAGCGTCTGCGCCGAGCTGTCGCGCTGGAACGGCCGCTTGCCGGTGAGCATCTCGTAGAGCACAGTGCCGAGGGCGAACTGGTCGCTGCGGAAATCCACGGCGGCGCCGCGCGCCTGCTCCGGCGACATATAACCGACGGTCCCCAGCACCATGCCGGGATGCGTGGCCGGCATGACCGCCGTGGCGGTGGCACCGGAGAGCGCGGAGGCAGGCAGCGCCAGCTTGGCCACGCCGAAGTCCAGCACCTTCACCATGCCCTCGCCGGTCACCATGATGTTCTCCGGCTTCAGGTCACGATGCACGATGCCGGCGGCGTGGGCCTTGGCCAGGCCATCCGCCACCTGGGCGGCGATGGCCAGCGCCTTCTTCACCGGAAGCGGGCCGGGGGTGAGCACCTCGCGCAGGGTCCTGCCTTCCACGAATTCCATGGCGAGATACGAGGTGTCGTTGTCGCGGCCGACATCGTGGATGGTGACGATGTTGGGGTGGTTGAGCGCGGAGGCGGTGCGAGCCTCCTGCTCGAAGCGGG
>CAYTPH010000207.1:2362-5565 GCA_964439635.1 uncultured Terriglobales bacterium | reverse complement strand
TCCCGATCTCGTCGAGCATGATGAGGACGGCCTCGTTGGCGCCGCCGTGCAGCGGGCCGGAGAGCGCCGCCGCCGCCGCCGCGGTGGAGACGTAGGGGTCGGCCTCGGAGCTGCCCACCTGGCGCATGGTGGAGGTGGAGCAGTTCTGCTCGTGGTCGGCGTGCAGGATGAAGAGCACGTCCAGCGCCCGCGCCAGCACCGGGTTGACCTGGTACTTCAGCTCGGTGCGCTTCCACAGCATGTTCATGAAGTTCTCGGCGTAGGTGAGCTCGTCGTCGGCGTAGACGTAGGGCAGGCCCAGGCTGTGGCGATAGGCGTAAGCGGCGATGGCCGGCACCTTGGCGATCAGGCGGATGATCTGGCGGCGGCGGACGTCGGGGTCGTGGATGTCACGCGACTCGGGGTAGAAGGTGGAGAGGGCGGCGATGGTGGAGATGAACATCCCCATGGGGTGGGCGTCGTGGTGGAAACCGTCCATGAACTTCTTGATGTTCTCGTGCAGCATGGTGTGCTGGCGGATCTCGTGCACCCAGGCTTCCCGCTCCGCCGGGGTGGGCAGCTCGCCGTTCAGCAGCAACGACGCCACCTGCAGGAAGCTGCAGTTCTGCGCCAGGTCCTGGATGGGATAGCCGCGGTAGCGCAGGATGCCCTGGTCGCCGTCGATGAAGGTGATGGCGCTCCTGCACGACGCCGTGTTCATGTAAGCGGGGTCGTAGCTCATCAGGCCGAAGTCGTCGGCGCCGGTCTTCATCTGCCGCAGGTCCATGCCCTTGATGGTCCCGTCGGTGATGGGCAGGGCGAACTGCTTGCCGGTGCGGGTGTCCTCCACCTTCAGGACCGGCTGCTGCTTCTGCTGGTTGCCGTTATCGCTCATATGAGTGCTCCTCGCCGCCGCGGCGGCGTACGGGATCAGGACGTGGGCGCAGTAAGCGCCTTACAGGCATTCTGTGCGGCGGCCAGACAGGGGTCTGTGAGCCAGGTCACAGCCAGGGGTGAGCGATAAACGTGCTCACACGCTTTCCCCGCGTCCGCCGCGCCGGTCCTGTTTGTTTAGATACGCCAGCGCCACTTGCGCCGCGAAATATCCGCACATGCCGTGCACCCCGCCCCCGGGCGGCGTCGAGGAAGAGCACAAGAAGACGCCCTTGAGTGGCGTCCTGTAGAAGCCGGCGCTCGGGCGGAGGAAGAGTTGCGGCAAGTCGGCGACGCCGCCGTTGATGTCGCCGCCCACCAGGTTGGGGTTCTCGCGCTCCAGGTCCAGGGGCGTCTTGACCGAGCGCGCCAGGATGCGCTCGCGAAAGCCAGGCGCGAAGCGCTCCACCTGGGCCTCGATGCGTCCCAGCATGTCGAAGGTGGAGCCGTTGGGGACATGGCAGTAGGCCCAGGCGGTGTGCTTGCCCGCCGGGGCGCGCGTGGGATCGAACAACGAAGGCTGCGCCAGCAGCACGAACGGACGCTCCCAGGGCTTCCCTTCCCAGGCGGCCCGCTCCGATGCCGCGATCTCCTCCAGGGTGCCGCCGAGGTGGACGGTGCCGGCGTGGGCGCAATCTGCCGCGGTCCACGGGATGGGAGCGTCCAGCGCCCAGTCCACCTTGAAGGCCGCCAGCCCGTATCGCCAGGCTTGCAGGCGCCTGCGGTAAGAGGGCGGCAGGCGATGGGCGGCAATCTTCAGGAATTGCCGTGGGGTGAGGTCGCAGAGCACGGCGGCGCCGGGCGGCAGCTCGTCCAGCGACGCGACCTCCACCCCGGTCATCACCTGCCCGCCGAGTGAGCGCAGGTAAGAAGCGAGCGCGTCGGAGATCTTCTGCGCGCCGCCGCGGGCGAACGGCCAGCCCACGGCGTGGCCCAGCGTCTGCAGGACGAGCGCGAAGGCGGCGCTGGGCGATTTCTCCAGCGGCAGCATGGCGTGGCCGGCGTTGCCGGCGAAGAGCGCCCGCGCGCGGGGTTCGCGGAACGCTCGCTCCGCCAGGGCGCGCGCCGGGCGCAAGGCCTTCAGACCAAAGCGGGCAACGGCGAAGGGATGCTTCGGGAACCTCGGCGGCGCCAGCAGGTCCGTGTCGAGACCGGCGCTCCAGGCTTCGGTCAGGGGGCCGAAAAGTTTGCGGTAAGCGCCTTCGTCGCCTCCCAGGCCCGCCGCGGTGGCCAGCACGGAGCGTTCCAGGACTGCGGCCGTTCCGTCGTCGAAGGGATGGGCGAGCGGGACCTGCGGCTGCACCCACTCCAGCCCGTGGGCGCTGAGGGGAAGCGTCCGCAGGAAGGGCGAGCCGATGCCGAGCGGATAGACCGCGGAGCAGACGTCGTGGAGGAAGCCGGGGCGGGTCAGCTCGGCGGAGCGCACCGCGCCGCCGATGTGCTGCGAGCGCTCCAGCACCACCACCGAGCGTCCGGCGCGGGCTATCGCCACCGCCGCCGCCAGGCCGTTCGGCCCCGCGCCGACCACGACGCAGTCCGGCCGGCCGATCTCCGTCTTCCTCATGCGGCAGCAGTGTACAGGTGGAGGCAGATCAAGACGCCAGGGTCTTGCGGGCGGCCAGGGGCGCGGGCGCGCGCCGGCCGTCGCCGGCGAGGAAGACGGAGATGCAGGTGCCGCTGCGCCCCGGCCGGTCGCAGCTGCGGACGCGGATCCTGCCGCCATGCTTGGCCGCCACCCACTGCACCACCGACAGTCCCAGGCCGGTGCCCTTGCGCGCCTTGGTGGTGAAGAAAGGATCGAACATGCGGCGGCGGGTGGCTGCGTCCATGCCCACGCCGTTGTCGGCGATCAGGAGGCGCAACCCGGTGCGTCCTGGATCCCGCCAATCCCGCGACGAGCGCACGCGGATCTTGATGGTCCCGTGGGAATCGGGCATGGCCTCCGCCGCGTTCAGCACCAGGTTGGTGACCAGCTGGTGGAGCTCGCCGGGGTTGCCTTCCACGACGCAGCCCGGCTCGCAGCGTTTCTCCACGGCGATGCCGCGCAAGCGCTCGCCGTAGATCGCCAGCACGTGGTCCACGACCTCCGCCATGCGCACCGCCACCGGCGGTTTCCCCTCTTCGCGATACAGGTTCAAGGTCTGGCGGACGATCAGGCTCACCCGCTGCAGCTCCTCGTCGAGCAGGTGGGTGTACTGCGCCAGGTCGGCGGGCATGGCGGGGTGGGTGCGCAGGATGTAGGCCAGGTTGGTGAGGGCGGCCAGGGGATTGTTGATCTCGTGCGCCAGGGT
>CAYTPH010000207.1:0-2262 GCA_964439635.1 uncultured Terriglobales bacterium | reverse complement strand
TGTAGGCCAGGTTGGTGAGGGCGGCCAGGGGATTGTTGATCTCGTGCGCCAGGGTAGCGGCGACGCGGGCGCTGGCCATCATCTTCTCGGCGTGGTGCAGCGCCTCTTCCGACCGCACGCGATCGCTCACGTCGCGCAGGATGACGGTGTAGAACTTCTGCCCCTCGGACTCCAGCTGCGAGATGGCCGCCTCGATGGGGAATTCTTCCCCGTTGCGCCGCAGCCCCCACAGCGTGCCCGGGCGCGACATGCTGCGGGTGGTGACGCCGGTGCGGCCGAACTCCTGCACGTGCGACCGGTGGGCATGACGGAAGCGCTCGGGGATGAAGTGGTCGAGCGGCTGGCCCAGGGCCTCCCCGGCCGGCCAGCCGAAGATCTGTTCGGCGGCGCGGTTGAAGGCGCGGACGCGCTGCTCCCCGTCCACGGCGATGATGGCGTCCATCGCCGACTCCACCATGCCGGCGAAACGCTCCCGCGCGACCGCCACCTCTGCCGCCTTGCGCCCTGCCTGGGTGCGGGAGTGGACGAGCAGGCAGATGGCCGCCGAACCCACCAGATAGCCGGCCAACCCGATCCAGTCTCCTCCGCCGGCCAATAGGAAGGTGTAACGCGGAGGCACGAAGAAGAAGCTGGCCAGCAGCCCGCCGAGCGCGGCGGCCAGCGCCCCGGAAAAGACGCTCCCGAAATATCCCGCGAAAGCGACCGCCGGAATGAACGTCAGGTAAGGCAGGGTGTCGCCCACCCAGGGATCGATGGCGAAGCGTGCTGCCCAGGCCGCGCCCGAAGCGAGGAGCGCCGGCCCTACCCGCCGGCCGATTCGTCTGGCGACAGCCGCATGTTGCACCTGCAATGTGGTCCTCTCATCATGCCCGGAGATTCGCAGGCTGCCGAAGAAGCGCAGCCCGCGGGGAATGGTAACTGCCATCCCCACGGAGCGGCAACCGAAACCAACCCACGGGCTGTAACTTTCTTTTATAGCTTGACAGGTTACAGCCCGTCATGGTACCGTAACCTCCTTAGACCAGATAGGAGGTTAAGTCGATGACCGCCGCGCGCCGCAGCCGACTGCTCCTCCTGGCTGCCTTCTTCGCCATCTACGTCATCTGGGGTTCCACCTACCTGGCCATCCGCTACGCGGTGGAGACCATCCCGCCGCTGCTCACGGCGGCCACGCGGCACCTGATCGCCGGCGCCATCCTGTACCTGTGGGCACGTTCGCGCGGGCTGCGTCCCACACGCCAGCAGTGGGCCGCCGCCGCCCTGCTGGGCGCGCTTTATTTCCTGCTGGGCCACGGCCTGCTGCATTGGGCGGAGCAGGTGGTGCCCTCCGGCCTGGCCGCTCTGCTGATCGCCACCGAACCTATCCTGATCGCCCTGCTGGCTGCCCTCCCCCGGGAAGCGCCGCGTCCCTCGGCGCTCACCATGGGCGGCCTGGCCCTCGGTTTCGCCGGAGTCGGGGTGCTGGTGGGCTTCGACCACGCTTCCCTCAGCCGCGCCGAGCTGGTCGGCATGCTGGCCGTGCTGGGTGGGGCGACCGCCTGGACCTTCGGCATCTTCTATTCGCGCACCCCGCGGTTGCCCCGCGACCCGGTACTGACCTCCAGCCTGGCCTTGCTCACCGGCTCGGCCATGCTGATCGCCACCAGCTTCGCGGTGGGCGAACCTGCCCACCTCGACCTGGCGGCGGTCACCCTGCGCTCCGCCCTGGCGCTTGCCTACCTGGTGGTCTTCGGTTCGTTGGTGGCGTTCACCGCTTACAGCTGGCTGCTCACCCACTGCTCGCCCACCACGGTGGCGACCCACACCTTCGTCAACCCAGTGGTAGCCGTGGGCCTGGGATGGGCGCTGGCGGGCGAGCCGCTGAACGGGCGCGTGCTGGCGGCGACGGCCTTCATCGTCACCGCCGTGCTGCTGATCTGGCGCGGCAACGCCGCGGCGGCGGCGCCCGCCCGAGAGCCGGAGTTCTGCGCCGCCGACTAGCGGCGCTTCGTCCGCCTCCGCCATCCCTCGCGCAGCGAGGCACCTCTCCCGCGCAGGCCCAAAGACACTCTTAGCTGCTCCCTGGGGATGCGAACTTGAAGCGTTTAGCGAGCGGGAGCCCGCTGCCGAAATCCCGAGCGTAGCGAGGGACCTCAACCGAACAAACTTATGGCTGCCCCCCAGGGATTCGAACTTGAGGCGTTTAGCGGGCGTGAGCGAGCCGGAGGGCGAGCGGGAGCCCGCTGCCGAAATCCCGAGCGTAGCGAGGGACCTCAACCGAAC
>CAYTPH010000206.1:0-5612 GCA_964439635.1 uncultured Terriglobales bacterium | reverse complement strand
GGCGACAGCGTCTCCATCGGCGCGGGCCAGTTCATGCACCTGATGCGTCGCAACCTGCCGCTGATCTACATCATCGAGGACAACGGCGTGTACGGGCTGACCAAGGGGCAGTTCTCGGCGACGGCGGATGTGGGTTCGACGCTGAAGACCGGTGTGGTCAACGACCTGCCGGCGATCGACGTCTGCTCCCTGGCCATCGAACTGGGTGCGACCTTCGTGGGGCGCTCGTTCTCCGGCGACAAGAAACAGTTGCACAACATGATCAAGGCGGCCATTTCCCATAAGGGCACGGTGCTGCTGGATGTGATCTCACCCTGCGTGACCTTCAACGACCACGAAGGCTCCACCAAGAGCTACAAGTACATGAAGGACCACGACGAGCCGCTGCACGACGTGACCTTCGTCCCCCACTTCGAGGACATCAGCGTGGACTACGAGCCGGGAACCACCATGGATGTCACCATGCACGACGGCTCCCGCCTCCGCCTGCGCAAGCTCACCATGGACTACGACCCCACCGACAAGGGCAAGGCGCTATCGACCATCCACGAAGCCCACAGCAAGGGCGAGGTCCTGACCGGAGTGCTCTACATCGAGCCGCGGAAGCCGACCTTCATCGATCTGCTCAACGTCGTGGAGCAGCCGCTGGCCACGCTGCCCGAGAGCGTCACCCGCCCGCCCAAGAGCGCCCTCGACGAGATCATGGAAGAACTGCGGTAGCTAGTAGCTCAGGGACAAAAATGACGGCACCTCGTTCGAGGTGCCGTCTGCTTTCCTAGCTACCAACTACCAGCTACTCGTATCGCAGCGCCTCCACCGGGTCCAGCCGCGCCGCGCGCACCGCCGGGTAGATCCCGAAGAACAGGCCCACGCTCATGGCCATCACCAGCCCCAGCACCACGCCCCACATCGGCACCTCCATGGGCAGGGAAGGCAAGCCGGCGTGCACCAGGGCCGCGATGCCGAACACCATGACCACCGCGATCACCCCGCCGATGCCGGTCAGGGTGACCGCTTCGATCAGGAACTGCCAGATCACGTCCCGCCTGCGCGCCCCGATGGCTTTGCGCACGCCGATCTCGCGGGTCCGCTCCGTCACCGACATCAGCATGATGTTCATCACCCCCACGCCTCCGATGAGCAGGCCGATGGAGCTGATCACCACGATCAGCAGCGCCACCGCCCCCACGATCTGCCGGAACTGCGCCGCGATCTGCTCGGCCGAGGAGATGCCGAAGTTGTCCGGCTTGTCGAACGGCACTTTGCGCCGCCGCCGCAGCAGGTCCCGCACCTCGTCCTCGGCTTGCGCCTTCAGGCCCGGATACGCCTGCGCCCCGATGAACACCTCGTCGTCCTTGGGGTTGTGCTTGCGATAGGTGTGGAAGGGGACGATCACGGTCTTGTCGGCCGAACGGTCCTTGAAGAAGTTGCCCTTGCGCTTGTCCAGCACGCCGATCACCCGGTAGGCGACGTGGTCCACTAGGATGGTCTTGTCGATCGGGTCTTCGTTCGCAAAGAAGGTGTTGTAGATGTCGTAGCCGATCACCACCACGTCCGCCCGGTGCAGGTTCTCCGCCTCGGTGAAGAAGCGGCCGCGGATCAGGCGCGCGTTATAGACCTGCTCCCAGGAGGGCAGGGCGCCGGGGTGGTCGATCCCGAAGATCTCCTGGCTGCGGTAGCGTGCGCTGCGCGCCGGCGGAGGCCCGCCCTCGAAGCGCGGGTACGCCTCGGCTACGACCTCCTTCACCGACGGCGCCTGCTCCCGGATGGCCAGCGCGTCCTCCAGGCTGAGCGGCTTGCGCATCCGCTCCTCCGCCGACAGCCGCCCGATATGGATGCCGGGCTCGAACTTGAAGATGAACAGCGTGTCGGTCCCGAAGTCCTCCAGGAACCCACGCATGTCGCGGTCCAGGCCCACCAGGATGGAGCTGACGCCCACCAGCGCCGTGATCCCGATCACCACCCCCAGGATGGTGAGCGCTGAGCGCACCTTGTGCTCGCGTACCGTGCGGAGGGCCATCTTTGCGTTGTCGCGCAGGTCGATCATGCCGTCCTCACATCTCGTACCGCAGGGCCTCGATGGGATCGAGCCGCGCCGCTTTCCGCGCCGGGTAGATCCCGAAGAACAGGCCCACGCTCGTGGAAACCACCAGGGAAACGATCACCGCCGAGAGCGGCACCGCCGTGGGCATGGAGGTTGCGGCCTCCACCAGCACGGTCAGCACGTAGGCCAGCAGGATGCCGATGAGCCCACCCACTCCCGCCATCACCGCCGACTCGATCAGGAACTGCAGCAGGATGTCGCGCCGCCGCGCCCCTAGCGATTTTCGGATGCCGACCTCGCGGGTGCGCTCCGTCACCGCCGCCAGCATCACGTTCATGATCACCACGCCGCCGATCACCAGGAACAGCGAGACGATCCCCACCATGCTGGCCGCGATGGCCGCGGTGAGCTGGTTCCACAGGTCCATGATGCCTTCGCCGGCCAGGATGCCGAAGGTGTCTTCCTCGTTCTGCTGCAGGTGGCGCCGGGCGCGCATCAGCGTCCGCGCCTCCTCCTGGGTGCGCTGCATCCACTCCGCGCCCCGCGCCTGCACGTTGATGGCGAAGGCCCGCTGCTGCGTCCCATAGACCTTCAGGAACGTGGTCACCGGGATGTAGACGAACCGGTCCTGCGACTGTCCCAGGGTGGTCCCCAGGGGCTTGGTCACTCCCACCACCTGGTACTCGCGCCCCTCGATGATCAGCGTCTTGCCCAGCGGGTCCACGTTGGCGAAAAGCCGCTTGGCCACGTCCGCTCCGATGAGCGTCACCATGGTGCGGTGCTCGTTGTCGAAGTCGGAGATGTAGCGCCCGGTCGCCGGCTCCTGGATGTCCATGTCGCCGATGTTGGCGGTGACCCCGCGGATGTCGATGTCCGGCATGTCGGTGCCGCCGACCCGCAGCGTGCCGCCGCGCCGCACCTCCAGCCCCACCGCCTTGGCCACCTTCATGTGGTCGCGGAGGTATTCGAAGTCCTCATAGCTGATGTTCCGGTTGCGCCGCTGCGCCTTCACGAACTGGGCGGCGTCGGTGATGATAGGGAAGCGGGTCACCAGGAAGACGTTCGACCCCATGTTGGCGAAGCGGTCGGCGATGTACCCGTTCACCCCGTTGATGAGCGCCACCACCACGATCAGGACGGAGACCGACAGGATGATGCCCAGCAGGGTAAGAAAGGAGCGCAGCTTGTGGGCGCGCATGGTCTGCAGCGCCACCGCCGCCGGCTCCTTCAGCGCGATGCCACGGTTCCGGATCATCTGGGGCTGCAGGGAGATACGCATGCTGGACCGTTTCGGTTCAGTGTAGTGTATTCCCGCAGCCTCCCTCTCGTACTCCTGCTGTATGCTCATCCCAGCCATCCTGGGTCCCGCCCGGCGATTTCGGCTATTGGCGTACAAGCACGGTAAACACCGGCACTTCCGCGGTAGCCGGTCCGCTGCAATAGACGTGTATAATCGCCAAACGCTAGGTCGGTATGGCCAAGATTTCCATCGTCGTCCCCTTCCACAACGAGCAGGAGAGCATCACCGAGCTCTACTCCCGCCTGAAGAGCACCATGGAGGCGTTGGATACCCCCTTCGAGATGGTGTTCGTGGACGACGGCAGCGCCGACGGCACCTTCAGCCTGCTGGAAGAGATCGCCGCCATCGACAGCCGGGTGGTGGTGGTGAAGCTGCGCCGTAACTTCGGCAAGACCGCCGCCCTGGCCGCCGGCTTCGAGCGCTGCACCGGGGAGTACGTCGTCGCCATGGACGGCGACCTGCAGAACGACCCCGCCGACATCCCCCGCTTCCTGGAGCAGATCGAGCACGGCGGCTACGACGTGGTCTGCGGCTGGCGCGTCCGCCGCGACCGGCCCTGGCCCCGCAAGATCGTCTCCTGGATCGCCAACCAGATCATGGCCTGGATCAGCGGCGTCCGCATCCACGACTTCGCCGGCGGCTTCAAAGCCTACCGCCGCGAGCTCATCAACCAGGTCCCGCTCTACGGCGAGATGCAGGGCTTCATCCCCCTGCTGGTGGCCGAGTACGGCGCCACCATCTGCGAAGTGCCCATCCAGACCGGGCCCCGCAAGACCCGCCAGTCACGCTACGGCATGCGCCGCACCGTTCCCGCTTTCTTCGACCTGGTCGCCATCTGCTTCCTGCACCGCTACCTGCTGCGCCCGTTCCACTTCTACGGCTCCATCGGCATGATGACCATCTTCGCCGGCATGCTGGTCGGCCTGGGAGTGATCGCGGCGGAGCTGCTCTACCAGATCCCGTTGTCCGTCCTGGGATGGCCGCTGGTCTTCGGCCTGGTGCTGGCCATGGCGGGGTTCCTGATGCTCGGCCTGGGCCTGCTGAGCGAGATGCAGGTGCGCCACTACTTCGAGCCCGCCCGCCGTGCCCCCTTCACCATCGAGCGCGTCCTCAAGACCGAGGACAGCGAGCAGCCCCGCCTTCCCGAGTAGCCCCTCCTCACAATCGCAGGTGAGCCCGCTCACAGCGCGCCCCGTTCCGGAGTATCATGCTTGCCGCAGATCGGCCTCCACCCTGGTTTGGGACCGAGACAAGGAGGTCACATGCCGCTCACCAAGCTCAAGCAGTTCCTCGATCAGAACAACGTCCAGTACATCGTCATCTCCCACTCCGTGGCCTACACGGCACAGGGCATCGCGGCGCTGACGCACACCCCCGGCAAGGAGCTCGCCAAGACCGTCATCGTCAAGGTGGATGGCGAGCTGGCGATGGTCGTGCTCCCCGCCTCCTACCAGGTGGACCTGCCGCGCCTGCAATCCGGCACCAAGGCGGCGGCCGTGGTGCTGGCCAGCGAGCGCGAGTTCAAGGACCGCTTCCCCGATTGCGAGACCGGGGCCATGCCTCCCTTCGGCAACCTCTACGGCATGAAGGTGTACGTGGATCCGAAGCTGCGGGAGGACCGGGAGATCGCCTTCAACGCCGGCTCGCACCGCGAGCTGGTGCGGATGGCCTATGCGGACTTCGAGCGCGTGGTGAAACCCACGGTGCTGGAGTTCGCCCGCGCCCGCGCCGCCTGAGGCGCCAGAAACCACAAGGGCGCGGCCGCAGCCGCGCCCTCCACGACCCTTGTGCCTCTACCGTGCCGCCGCCGGTTGCTGCTGGTAGGCCGACGCCTTGTACCACTCCACCGTCCGCTTCAGGCCTTCCTCGAACGGCACCAGCACCTTGTAGCCCATCGCCTTCTCGGCCTCCGCAATGTCGGCCAGGGAGTGCTTGATGTCGCCCGCCCGCTCCGGCCCGTACTTCACCTCGCCGGTGTAGCCGGTCAGCTTCTTCAGCGCCGCCGCCAGCTGCGTGAGCGTGATGCGATAGCCGGTGGCGGTATTGAACACCCTGCCCGCCACCTTCTCCGCCGGCGTCGAGCAGGCCAGCAGGTTGGCCGAGACCACGTTGTCGATGTAGGTGAAGTCGCGGCTGGTCTCACCGTCGCCGAAGATGGTCGGGGTCTCGCCGCGCAGCATCTGCGTGGTGAACTTGGCCATCACCCCGGAATATTGCGAGGTGGGGTCCTGCCGTGCCCCGAAAACGTTGAAGTAGCGCAGGCTCACC
>CAYTPH010000205.1:3574-5622 GCA_964439635.1 uncultured Terriglobales bacterium | reverse complement strand
GTCGCTTCTGGGCGCGGGAACGGTCCAGGTGTCCCTGACGGTGGCGGTGGCCATCCCCCTGGCGCTCTACGTTTGGGGCAAGTTCACGGGCGACGAGCGCGGCTTCGAGTGGGCCAACCGGGCGTTCTTCTTCGGCATGGCGCTGCAGGTGATCGCCACCGCGGTGTTCGTCCTGCGGGCGCGCGAGGGCATGTACGCCCCGCCGGCGGCGCTGGGCATCGAGGGAGTGTTCCCGGTGCGGCTCACCACCAGCCCCTTCATCCTGGCGGGGCTGGTCAGCGGCCTGTTCGCGTCGCTGCTGTACCTGATGCTGACCTGGCGGCGCGAGGGGCTGCAGCGGATGCTGCCCACGGCCGAGCGGCTGGACTCGCTGACCTACAAGTCCATCGGGCTGTGCTTCCCGCTGATGACGCTGATGATCGCCGCGGGCGCCTACTGGGCCAACCGCACCTGGGGGTCGTACTGGAGCTGGGACCCCAAGGAGACGGCGGCGCTGATCACCTGGATCGTCTACGCCGGGTACTTGCACATGCGCATCGCCCGCGGCTGGCGCGGACGCCGGGCGGCGTACTTCGCCATCCTGGGCTTCGCGGTGGTGATGTTCACCTTCTTCGGAGTCACCTACCTCCTGCCGGGTCTGCACGCATACGCGTGATCCTAAAGACCCGCTGAAGGGCCGGACGAAACTGTCCGGCCCTTCGTCATTTGAGCACTTAGCAATTAGCACTTAGCCATTAGCTAGATCCTCTCGGCTGCCGCCGACGCCGCAACTCCCACCCCAACGCGCCAAAGACGGGCGCGCTGGGGACCCCGGGGAGACCCGCGGCCACACCAAAGCGGCGCTTCATCAGCGGACGGGGTAGATCTTGGCGTCCTTGAGGCGGAAGCGTTCGCCGCGCCAGGTGACGGTGCGGCCGGTGTAGCTGCCCAGCCACACCAACAGGCCGACGAGGTCGCGGAAGAGGACCAGCAGCGGAAAGGCCGGCGAGCGAGGCTCGCGCAGGATGCGAGCGGAGACGGTGTAGGCCAGGAACAGACGCGCCGCCAGCGTGGCGGCAAGGGGGAGCAGCGCCCAGTCCTGGCGGATGACGAGCGCGGCGGCTACCGACCAAAGAGTGCCGAAGGTCAGCAAGAGGCCGAGGTAGCCCCAGGGGCGGGAGTCGCGGATGGAGCGGGCCCAGCGCAGCTGGTGCTGGAAGAAGTCGCGGAAGGAGTAGGCGGGCAGGTGGGTCTGGACGACGGTGTCGGCCAGCTCGACGCGCAGCCCGGCCTGCACCGTGCGCTTGCCGAGTTCGTAATCGTCGGCAAGGTAGTCCAGAAGCGTGCCGAGACCGCCGATAGCCTCCAGGGCCTTGCGCGAGATGGCCAGGGTGGAGCCGAGGGCGAAGCGGATGCCGCCTTCGAGCAGCCGCGCCGCCAGCACCCCGGGGATGAAGTCGGTGGAGATGCCGACGGCTTCCAGGCGCGAACCCAGCGTCGGCGAGGGCACGGCGCGGTAGAGCGCGGTGACCATGCCGACCTGGGCATCGGCGAAGGGAGCGGCGACCCGGCGCAGGTAGCCGGGCGGGACGAGGATGTCGCTGTCGTTGACGAGGTAATGGAAGTGCTGCGCCGAGGGCAGCATCTGGATGAGGTTCGAGACCTTGGGGTTGGTCCCCAGCACTTCGCGGCAGACCACCAGCTCGATGCGCAGGTGGGGGAACTCGCGGCGCAGGCGCTCGACATGGGGGATGGCGGCATCGTTGGGGTCGCTGACGCCGAAGATGAGCTCGAACTCGGGGTAGTCCTGGGTGCAGTGCGAGCGCAGGGCTTCGTAGCCGTCGGGGTCGGCGCCGCGCAGCGGCTTGAGGATGGAGATGGGCGGAGTGAAGTCGCTCAGCGGCTTCGGGCGGCGGAGATAGCTGCGCGCGGCGGCCAGGCAGAGCAGGTAGTAGCCCAGGCCGCAGGCGGTAAGCAGCAGAAGCAAGATGTGTGTAAGTTGCAAGCAAAAGATTTTAACCGCAGAGTACGCAGAGTTCTCGCCGAGTACGCGAAGAAAACCTTTGGTT
>CAYTPH010000205.1:0-3564 GCA_964439635.1 uncultured Terriglobales bacterium | reverse complement strand
TGCGAAACCGCAGGCGGTGAGCAGCAGCACGAGGATGTGGATAAGCTGCAAGCAAAAGATTTTAACCGCAGAGCTCGCAAAGAACGGCGCAGAGGACGCAAAGAAAACCACTGGCCACGGATTTGCACAGATTCTCTGACGGATTCACACGGATGAGACCGCGTGAGATGCAATCCTCGGCGTTCTCGGCGCGCTCGGCGGTGAATGTCTACTCGTAGCGGAGGGCTTCGATGGGGTCGAGGTTGGCGGCTTTCCAGGCGGGGTAGATGCCGAAGACCAGGCCGATCAGGCAGGCGATGGAGAAGCCGGTGGCGGTCCAGAAGAAGCTGAGGGTGGCGGGCAGCGATTCCCAGATCCAGCGGATGCCGTAGGTGGCCAGGCCGCCGGCCAGGATGCCCAGCACGCCGCCCACGGCGGTGAGGGTGATGGCCTCGAGGGTGAACTGGAGCAGGATGTCCTTCTTGCGGGCGCCGATGGCCTTGCGCACGCCGATCTCGCGGGTACGCTCGGTGACCGAGACCAGCATGATGTTCATGACGCCCACGCCGCCCACGATCAGGCCGACGCTGGAGACGGCGAACATGAAGACGAACACCGCGCCGGTCAGCTGGTTCCACACGTCGGTGAGCGAGTCCTGGGTGAAGATCTCGAAGTTGTCGGGCTTGTTGTGGGGGACGTGGCGGCGGCGGCGCAGCAGGTCGCGCATCTCGTCCATGGCCTTGCCCATGTCCTGCTGCGAGGTGGCCTTCACGCTGATCCAGTGCTCCTTCAATTCCGGGTGGAGCTTGCGGAAGGTGGAGAGCGGGAAGATGACGATGTTGTCCTCGGGATTGGAGCCGGAGCCGAAGGCGGTCTTGCGCGGCGCCATCACCCCGATCACCCGGAAGAGCTGGCCCTCGATGTTGATCTCGGCGCCCAGGGCGCTGCGCTGCTCGAAGAGCGTCTTCCAGGTCTCGTAGCCGAGGACGAGGACGGGGGAGCGGCGCTCGTCGTCCACCTCGCTGAACCAGCGGCCCTCGATCATGACCAGGTCGAACACGTCCTTCACGCTGGCGGTGTCGCCCTCGATGATGACGTTCTTGGCGGTCTTGCCCTGGTACTTGACCACGTAGGAGCCGGCGCCGAACTGCGGCAGGAAGTAGCGGACGCCGACGGTGACCGCCTTCACGTGGGGCAGGTCCTTCATGGCCATGGCGTCGTCGTAGGTGAGCTCCTTGCGGGTGCGCATCTCCTCCGGCATGTGGCCGAAGGTGAGGACGTTCAGATGGAAGGCCATGACGATGTCGGAGCCCATCTCGTTCACCATCTGGCTGACATTGGAGTTCAGGCCGCGGACCACGGAGGAGATGGCGATGACGGTCATGACCCCGATGACGATGCCGAGGACGGTGAGGCCGGAGCGCATCTTGTTCTTGCGGATGGTGTCCAGGGCCATGCCGAGGATCTCGCCGTAATCGCGGCGCCGCACCACCGGGGTCATAGTTCGTACCTCAGGGCGGCGATAGGGTCGAGGCGGGCGGCCCGCTTGGCGGGATAGACGCCGAAGAAGAGGCCGACGCTGGTGGCGACGATGAGGCCGGCAGCGACCGCCCACAGCTTGATGACCGAGGGCATGCCGATGAGCGCAGTCACGCCCTTCGCAATGCCTACCCCGAACAGCACGCCGAAGAGGCCGCCGACCATGGCCATGGTGGCGGACTCGATGAGGAACTGCGCCAGGACGTCGGCGCGGCGCGCGCCCAGGGCCTTGCGGATGCCGATCTCGCGGGTGCG
The DNA here is from genome assembly GCA_964439635.1 of uncultured Terriglobales bacterium. Lineage (GTDB taxonomy): Bacteria > Acidobacteriota > Terriglobia > Terriglobales > Acidobacteriaceae > CAYTPH01. Next base: position 1,791 of record CAYTPH010000205.1, on the reverse strand, counting down.
CTCGGTGACCGTGACCAGCATGATGTTCATGATGACGATGCCGCCGACCACCAGGGAGATGGAGGCGATGGCGATGGTGACGATGAAGAAGGTGCCGCTGAGGCTGGCCCAGATGCCGAGGAAGGTCTGGTTGGTCTCGGCCTCGAAGCTGTCGGGCTGGCCGGGGAGGTCGTGGCGGCGGGCGCGGAGGACGACGCGGGCCTCGTCGATGGCGGCCTCCAGCGGCGCGCCCACGCCGGCGGCCTTGCCCCATATGCGAATGGAATTCTGCGAGCCGTACTGGCGGAACCAGCTGGTGATGGGCAGCAGCACCCAGTTGTCGCGGCTCTGACCGAGGGTCTTGCCCTCGCGCTTGCCCACGCCGATGACGCGGTAGACCTGGCCGTCGACGCGGATCTCCTTGCCGATGGGATCCTCGCCGCCCATGACCTTCTCGAGGATGTCGTGGCCGATGATGGCGACGTTGGAGTTGGCGCGCACATCGGCGTCGGTGAGCACCCGCCCGGCGATGAGATCGAGGTCGTAGATGCGGGCCATGGTGGGGGTCCAGCCGCGCACCCAGGTATCGGCGATGGATTCTTCCTGGTACTTGACGTGGCCGGTGCGGTTGGTGGCGGTGGCGCCGACGACGGTACAGGCGCGGCAGGCCTCGGCCACGGCTTCGTAGTCGGCCAGGGTGATGTCCTTGCGGCGGCGGCCCTCCAGGTACTGGTCGACGTTGGTGATGACGTTCTTGCTCTTGTTGATGATGAAGACGTCGGCGCCGAGGTTGAAGATCTTCTCGGCGACGTAGCTGTTGATGCCGTTGACGAACGTGACGACGGCGATGACGGCGGCCACCCCGATGACCACGCCCAGCAGCGTGAGGATGGAGCGCAGCTTGTTCGCCCACAGCGAAGCCAGGGCAATACGGATAGCTTCAAGGACGTTCATGGAACCTTTCAGTGTAACAGCTGCTTCTGATTGGACGGGGTGCAGGAAGAAGGGTTTCGGAAGACGGCTGACGCACACCTCTGTCGCGCGGGCACACGGAGGCTTCCCAAGAGCGGCGAAACGAACCGCCGTCCTCAGGCGGCGCTCTTCAGCAGCCTCCGCTCGTACAACTTCACCCGCTCGCCCAGCAGGACGATGACCCCGGCGGTCCCACCGAACAATCCCGCCAGGATGACTGCCAGCTGGCGCAGGCTGGGCGGGTCCGGCCAGGCACGGAAAGTCCCCATCGCCACCAGCACGATGCCGACGACCAGGAACAGGATCCCGGCGGCCTCGCCCAGCGCCACATGCGCGGCCTTGTTCTCGAAGACGCTGAGCATCCGGCCCATGACCAGGCCGCTGAGGCCGATCAGGGCGAGGAATGACCCGAGGATGCCAAGCCCGAGCGCGCCAGCGTCCGGCACCAGCAGGCCGTAGCGGAGGACGGTAAACAACACGATGGCGGCGCCGACCACGATGCAGGCGATGCCGACGATCTGCGACAGGCGAATCTCTTGGTGGAGAGTCATGATGGCCTCCGGAAAGGACCCCGATGAGGGCAGAGTGTGCCATGGCCGGAAGAGGCGCGCAGTGACCGGCGTCACCCGTGTGAGGCCGAAGAAGCGATGCCCTCCGCCGTGTTTTCGCGGCGGAGTGCATAATGGCGACCGGACCTGTAAGCCGAATCCTGTCCATCCTTGCGGATGGGACGGTCATTCCTCTGGGACGCGCATCACTGCGCGCCTCAAGCGACCTACCCGGAACTTACGCCTCGTCGCCGAGGCGCCCCTATCGGGGCTGGCGCGCCGAGCCGGCACG
>CAYTPH010000204.1:0-5646 GCA_964439635.1 uncultured Terriglobales bacterium | reverse complement strand
TCGTAGGATTCGCGGCGGCCGTTGCCGGTGTCGTGGATGCCCATGAGCCGCGACGACAGCTTGTCGCTCAGGTAGCCCTTGAGCACGCCGTTCTCGATGAGCACGGTGTTCTGCGTGGGCATACCCTCGTCGTCCACGTTGATGGAGCCGCGCCGCGAGGGCAGCGTGCCGTTGTCCACCACCGTGCACTTCTCGCTGGCAACTTTCTTGCCGATCAGGCCGGAGAAGGCCGAGGTCTTCTTGCGGTTGAAGTCGGCCTCCAGGCCGTGGCCCACCGCCTCATGCAGCAGGATGCCGGGCCAGCCGGGGCCGAGCACCACTTCCATCTCGCCCGCCGGCGCCGGACGGGCGTCCAGTTGGATGATGGCCTGCCGCGCCGCTTCCTTGGCGAAGTGCTCGGGGGTCTTGTCGGTGAGGAAGAAGTCCATGGCCACTCGGCCGCCGCCGCCGGAAGTGCCGCGCGCCGAATTGCCGTCCTGCTTGGCGATGCAGAACACCGACATGCGCGAGAGCGGCTGCAAGTCCTCGGCGAAGCTGCCGTCGGAGCCCAGCACCAGGATGCGGCGCACCTCGTCGGCGTAGCCGGCGCGCACCTGGGATATGCGGGGGTCGTAGGCGCGGGCGGCGCGGTCGGCCCGCATCACCAGCTCCAGCTTCTGTGCCATTTCGGAATCGACAGTGGGCGTGACCGGATACAGGTTGCGCTCGCCCGCGCCCTTCAGGCTCACCACCGGCTGCCTGGCCGGCCCGCTGGCGATGAGCGCCGCCGTCCGCGCGGCGTGCAGGATGCGCTCCGGCGCCAGGTCGTCGGTGTAGGCGTAGCCGGTGCGCTCCCCGGAGATGACGCGCACTCCGCAGCCCGCCGAGATGCCCTGCGAGGCCGATTTCACCAGCGATTCGTCCACGCTGATGGAGGTGCTGTAGAGGTATTCGAAATAGACGTCGGCATAATCGCCGCCCGCGGAGAGCGCGGCCGCCAGGTACTTTTCCAGGTCGGATTCGTTCAGGCCGTAGCGGTCGAAGAAGAACTTTCGCTTGTCCATGAGTCCCGGAGATTGGATGCCGGAAGCGCGGAAACGACCCAGAGCGCCGGGCAATCCCACGATTATAAACACCCCACCACGGAGACACGGAGGCACCGAGGTTTTCGTTGGCTTTACCCCGTCTCTCCGTGCCTCCGTGGTGTGGTGTGGAATCACTGCCACCCAGGAAGATCGGCGCTATAATCCGCGCGCGAGGTGCGCCATGCCCACCGGCTCACTGGCCCGGACCTTGCAAGACTTCCTCGCCGACGCCCGTACTGCGGTGGTTTACGAAGACGGCGAACTGCTCTTCGACCTCGCTTCCGCCCGCTACTCCCTCTCCGACGACTTCGGCAAGCAAGTCCTTCACCTCTGGTCGGAGGAGCGCAACATCGTCCGCCGGGTGCTCGACGCTGAGATCAAGGAGGGCACGCTCCGGCTTTCGGTACAGAGATTCGGCCAGAACCGGCCGGTCAAGCTCGAGTTCCTGAAGGACCGTGACCGCCGCACCCCCTCGGCCAAGAAAGCCGCCCGCGAGCAGTACCAGAAGCTCCTCGGCCGCCTGCTTCCCCGCTTCTTCCCCGACCACACGGTGGAGAAGCTCTCTTCGGCGGTGGACCTGGAGCGCTCCTTCGGCCCGGTCTACACCCGCGGCCTGCTGCGCCGCGCCAACCTGAGCTGGGCGCTGCTGGGGGTGAACGCGCAGGAGACGCAAAGCTCCATCGACGCCGCCCTGACTTTTGGCCTCCTGTGGCTGGACGTCTGCCGCCACGATGGCCGCGGCGTGGTCGAGGGCCTGAAGCTGTTTGCCCCGGCCGGGACCACCGCCATCCTCCGCTCCCGCATGGCCCACCTGGACGCCACGGCCGCCAAGTTCCTGCTTTACGAAGTGGACGAGCGCGACCAGGCCATCTACGAGGTGGACGCCGCCGACCTGGGCAACATCGAGACCCGCCTGGTCCGCTGCCCCGACGAGCAGGCGGTGCGCGCGCGCTTTGCCGACAGCATCCGCCGCGTCCACGTGCTGGCGCGCGACGCCGAGGCCGTGGTCCTCTCCTCCAACGAGATGGTCTTCCGCCTCTACGGGCTGGAGTTCGCCCGCGCCCGCCTGGCGCCGGAGCCGGGGACGTTCCGCCCGGTCGAGCAGATCGTGTTCGGGGCCGCACCCGCCGAGGGCAGGCTCGACGACGCCAACCTCCAGGAGTTCACGAACTTCGTGAACGTGGTCGTCGAGGCCCGGCGCCCGGGCGGCCGCCGCGACCACCCGCTCTTCCGCATGCACCCCGAGCGCTGGCTGGAACGGCTGGTACTGCGCGACATCACCGCTATCGAGCCGCGCCTTGACCCCGCCCAGGCCTACTCCCAGGTGCCCGCCTTCTCGGCCTCCGACCGGGCGATGATCGACGTCCTGGCCTCCACCCGCGAGGGCCGCCTGGCTGTACTTGAATTGAAGGCGGACGAGGACATCCACCTACCGCTGCAGGGGCTGGACTACTGGGCGCGCGTCCGGTGGCACCACCGCCGCGGCGAGTTTCAGCAGTTTGGATACTTCTCGGGCAGGGAACTGGGGCAGGAACCGCCTCTCCTGCTGCTGGTGGCCCCGGCGTTGCACGTCCATCCGGCCACCGATACCCTGCTGCGCTACCTGGATCCGGCGATCGAGTGCACCCTGGTGGGCGTCCACGAGAACTGGCGGGAGGAGCTGCGGGTCATCTTCCGCAAGCGCGCGCAACACGGACTGGCGGCGACCGCGTAAGGCAAAAGGCGAAAGGCAAAAAGAAGCCCCCACGATCTGGAGGTTTTTTCCTTTTGCCTTCTTTCTTTTGCCTTGGCCGTTAGGCCTTGACGACCTTGCCGCTGCGCAGGCAGGCGGTGCACACCCGCATGCGCTTGGTGGTCTTGTTCACGCGGGCGCGGACCGGGCGCAGGTTCACGTCCCAACGGCGCTTGGTCACGTTGTGGGCGTGGCTGATGTTGTTGCCGAAACGCGGCCCCTTGCCGCAAACGTCGCAAACTCGTGCCATGACAACTCCAGGTGGAATCAGGACTTGAGGGACAAACTATAGATTCTACCGGAGTTCCCGCCATCCGGCAAGCCGCGGGTGGCGACTCCGCGGCCCCCGTGCCCATCGCTCCAGGCCGACCGGACCACCGTCCGGCGAGAAACGCGGCACCGCCGCCGGCGGCGGCCGCGGCTCAACCGCCCGCTTGACCGGCGGGATATGTATGACATATACTTGACATATCAAGTATATGGAATCCATCATGAAGATCGGTAGCTCTCTCAGGATCTGCGTCGGGATCAACAAAGCCCAGGCCGCGCTCGCGCGGCGTTTCGACGGCCGGCTGGGGACGTGGCATGGCCTGAGCTTCGGCGATTTCATCGTGCTGTTGCATCTGGGCGGGTCGCCCGACGGACGCCTGCGGCGCGTCGACCTCGCCGCGCAGCTCGGTCTGACGGCGTCGGCGGTGACGCGCACGCTCATCCCGCTGGAGAAGATCGGCCTCGTCGCGCGCCGTCCCGATCCCCACGATGCGCGCGTGGGCTACGCGGTGCTCACGAAAGCTGGCTGGCGGGTCCTCGGCGAGGCGCTGGAAAGCGCGGAGATGATCAGTCGCGAGGCGGTGCCGCCCGGCCGGCAACTGGGCGACTTCGAAAAGCTGTTGACCGCCATCGGAGCGCCCTGATGGACGACCGGCTGCGTCACCGCCTGAGGGCAAGGAGTACCCGGGCCTGGCGCGCGACGAGCCACGTTTCGGGTGTGCGATACTGAAACCATGGCCATTCCTCCCCTCACCAAAGCGGAGCCGAAGTCCGTCACCGTGAATGTGACTACCGGCACGGGGATGGAGGTCGAGTGGACGGACGGGCACCGTTCCCACTTCAGCTTCCAGTACCTGCGGGACGCCTGCCCCTGCGCTCTGTGCGACGAGGAGCGGGAGAAGAGCCAGCGAAAACCAGGCGAAGCGCCCAAGCCCAAGCCGGGCGAGCTGCCCATGTTTCGGCCCGCACCCCGCCCGCGCGAAGCCGAAGGCGTGGGCCGCTACGCCATCCGCTTCCTCTGGGACGACGGCCACCAGCACGGCATCTACTCCTGGGACTGGCTGCGCGCCGTCTGCCCCTGTCCGGAATGCCAGGCCAAGCGTGAGGCGGAGGGCTGGTAGGCAGTGCCGCCCCTCCTGGAGCAACTGAACCCGCAGCAGCGCGTGGCGGTGGAGACTGTCCACGGCCCGCTGCTCATCCTGGCCGGCGCCGGCAGCGGCAAGACCCGCGTCATCACCTACCGCATCGCCCACCTCATCCAGGACTTGGGCGCCTCGCCGGACACCATCCTGGCGGTCACTTTCACCAACAAGGCCGCCGCCGAGATGGCGGAGCGGGTGGAGAAGCTGACCTCTGGCTCCATGCTGCGCCAGCCCTGGATCTCCACCTTCCATTCCTTCTGCGTGCGGGTGCTGCGCCGCGACATTGCCGTGCTGAAGGAGTTCCGCAAGGACTTCGTCATCTACGACGAATCCGACCAGCAGATGGTGGTCAAAGCCGCCATGAAGCGCCTGGGCCTGGACGACAAGCAGCTCAAGCCCAGCGCCGTGCTGGCGCGCATCTCCTGGGCCAAGAACCACATGCTCGACCCGCAGCAGGTCTACGGCAGCTCGCGCGACCCGCTCAGCGAGCGCGTTGCCCACATCTACGAGGTCTACCGCCAGGAGCTGCGCAAGGCCAACGCCCTCGACTTCGACGACCTGCTGCTGGAAACGGTCAAGCTGCTGAAGCAGGCGCCCGAGGTCCGCGACCGCTACAGCCGCCGCTTCGAGTACATCCTCATCGACGAGTACCAGGACACCAACCGCCCGCAGTACGAGCTCATGCGCCTGCTGGCCTCGGTGCACCACAACGTCTGCGTGGTCGGCGACGAGGACCAGTCCATCTACTCGTGGCGCGGCGCCGACATCCGCAACATCCTGGAGTTCGAGCAGGACTTTCCCGAGGCCCGGACCATCCGCCTGGAGCAGAACTACCGCTCCACCCAGAACATCCTGCAGGCGGCCTCGGCGGTGGTGGCCAACAACCTCCAGCGCAAGGGTAAGAACCTGTGGACGGCACGGCAGGGCGGGGCCAGGCTCGGCTTCTACGAGGCGCCCGACGGCGAGAACGAAGCCCTGTTCGTCGCCGACCGCATCCAGGCCTACATCCGCCACGCCCAGGAGGAGGGCACCGACACGCCGCGCGCCGCCGTCCTCTACCGCACCAACTCGCAGTCGCGGCTGATGGAGGAGGCGCTGCGCCGCTACGGCATCAAGTACCACGTGGTCGGCGGCTTCTCCTTCTACGAGCGCGCCGAGATCAAGGACCTCATCTCCTACCTCAAGGTCCTGCAGAACCCCGACGACACCATCGCTCTGCTGCGGGTCATCAACACTCCGGTCCGCGGCATCGGCAAGACCACGGTGGAGACCCTGGAGCGAATCGCCCTGGAGACGGGCGTGTCGCTCTGGGGCGCCATCGGCGAGGCCATCGAACGCCAGTTGCTTCCGGCACGCGCCTGCGCCGCCCTGAAGACCTTCCGCCAGCTCATCTGCGACGCCCAGGCCATGCTGGCGGGCACGTTCGTGGAACGGATGG
>CAYTPH010000203.1:0-5722 GCA_964439635.1 uncultured Terriglobales bacterium | reverse complement strand
ACGCGGGAGAACACGCCGATGCCGCCAAAGGCGCCGTCGGTGATGCTCACGCCGTCGGCCACGTACTGGTTCTCCAGCGCGGAACCGCCGGAGACCGAGGGGTTGCCGGCCATGATGGTGCTGCCGCTGGTGCCGCTGGCTACGCCAGGGCTGGCATAGAACAGGCCGGTCACGCCGCGCTGCACCGGGATCTGGGTGTAGAAGGTGTCGCTCAGGTTGGCGCCCACCGCCGTGGAGGCAGTGTCCACCGTCACGGCCGCGGCCGTCACTTCGACGGTCTCGCTCACCGCGCCCGGCTCCAGGTTCACGCGTACGCTGGTGGTGCGGCCGGTCGATACTTCGATGGCCTTCACGTCAGCGACCTTGAACCCCTGCTTCTCGACCTTGATGGAATAGAAACCCGGCGACAGCAGGGGAACGATGAAGTGGCCTTCATTGTCCGCCTCGACTGTGCGGGTTCCGGTCGGACCGGTGACTGATACCTTGGCTCCGGGAACTACGGCTCCCGTGGCGTCGTAGATCGTGCCGGAAAGGTTGCCGCGGACAGCGGACTCGCCGCTGACCTGGGCCACCGCCGGCACCGTAAACGCCACCAAGGCGGCAATCAAAAGCCCGAGAATCGCTTTCTTTGTCATTTGCCGCTCCTTTTCAGGGTGTTGGTGCTTGGTTTTTCAGGGTATTAGCGGAAGCGACTGCAGCTTCCGTGAATCAGAAACACAAGTGAATCGACCGCATAGGTGCACCGCGGGTGCCAAATCCGGCGGGATAACCAAAGTGTATGTATCTGAAAACAAAAGGCAAGTGACGCTGCTCTGGAAAACGTAGCTGGCCCTCTACGGTTTTCTGTAACCACTCTATTGGGCTGGTATGGAATGGTGTATTCGCGGCCCTGTTTTCCGGCTATTCACCTCGCCCTGGTATCTACGCCAGCCCTTTGCCCCAGGGAGCCGTCCCGGCCAGCAGTCCCCCTGCCACGTTCCACGCCAACCTATGTACTGTTCAGGTACGCCCCCGGGCAAGCGAAAGGCGCGGCCACCATTCTGCTGGGGGCCGCGCCCACTGGAAACGCGAAACTAGAAACTGGAAACTGGTTCCTACGTGGTCGCCGGCATCAGCGACTTCCCCTTCTTCTCCGCCTCCGCCGCTTTCTGTTGGTTGCCCACCTTCTGGTAGTACGACGACAGGCTGAGGTAGATGGGCCCGCTGGTGCGGCCTTGCAGGACGGCGTTCTCCAGCAGGTCGATGGCGCGCTGGGTGAGCCCGATCTTGTCCATGCTCTCGGCCACTTTCAGAACCGTCTGCTCGTCGGTGGTCTTGCTGACTCCCCCGCGGGCGTAGAGGTCGGAGATCTCCTTGAAGGCTTGCTTACCGAAGTAGTAATCCACCAGCTTGCCGCGGGCGATCTCGTTCTCCGGATCGGCGTTGACCGCCTGCCGCAGCCAGGGCGCGGCCTGGTCGGGAGCGCCGTTGGCCAGGAAGGCCAGGGCCCGCTGGTAATCCAACACCCCCTTCATGGCTTCTTCGCTGAGCTCGGGGTCGGCGACGTCGAAGGACTCCGAGGCCGAGCCGGGCGCGTGTGGCAACACCTTGAACGCCATGCTGGCGAATGCCTTCTGTTGCGAATCGGGATCGGTCACGGTCAATGTCAGGCGGTAGTTGCCGACGCCAAGCTCGTCGGTGGCGATCTTCTTGCCGCTGATCAGGGACCCCCCGGGATCGAACTGTCCCAGGTCGATCTCCTCGTTCATCTTCTTCACGTCGCCCGTGAGCCCCAGCCGTCCGTAGGCATAGTCCACCAACAGCTTCTTGCCGGCGGCGTTGGCGGTCTTCTCATGCGGCGCCCAGATCTGGTACAGGACGTTCAGGTTCTCGCCCGGCGCTACCGTCATTTCCTGGTTCAACAGGGGCACAAAGTGCACTCCGGCGAAGGTGAAGGGCGCGGTCTGCCCCTTGGCCGGGTCGGCCTGCTCGGCCCGGGTGAAGGCCATGACGTCGCTCAGTCTCAGCCCGGTCTGGCCGGCGTCGGGGATGGTCACTTCGCGGTCCGCCTTGAGGGCGGTCTTCTGCACCACGTTGGTGAACAGGAACTCGACCTTGTACTTCCCCGGGGCCAGGGGCAGCACGCTGTAAAACCCGAAGGGTTTGCCCTTCATCTCCTGGAATTCGCGCTCGTTGAGGTACTTCGACAGCTTGCGTTGCTGGGTGTAGACGGGCTTGCCGGCCGCGGTCATCACCCGCGTCTGCACTTCGAAGCTGTAGTAGTAGCGGTCGTTGTCCTGCGCGACCGCGAAGTCCTCCGGACGCTGCAGGCGCAGCAGGTAGTGCAGGTTCATGTTGCCGGCGTTGTCCCGCAGCGGCACGGTCAGCACGTTCAGGTACTCGCCGGACAACACCAGCCGGTGGGTGACGCTCTCCAGCAGCGCCCGCTTCTGCAGGATCTGCGCCTTGCTCAGGGGATGGTCGGCGAGTCCGCGGATCTTGGCCAGCATCACGTCCGACTGCAGACTGGAGCGCGCTTCGCGGTAATCGACCGGTTCGTCCGGCAACAGCGAGAGCACGGTGCGGGCCACCTCGCGACCGGCCGAGCGGTCGATGCTCTTCCAGGCCTCGTAGCGGTCCTTCTCCGCATCATGACTGGTGACCAGCCTCTGCGGACCGTCGAAGTACGGGCTGTAGAGCCGCCACTCGCCGCCCTCCTCCCGCTGGTAGAAGACGATGTAGAAGAAGGGCGGCAGCGCCGGGTTGGCGTTGTCGTAGAACCAGATCAGCATGGGGCGAGTGTTGGTGAGGGCCATGTACGGGGCCTTCTGCTTGGGCTCGCCCAGCGTGATGTAGATGCGGCCCTGGTCGGTCCGCCAGCCTTCCTTGCCCGCGGGGCCCTTGAAATAAGTGTTGGCGTGGGCGACGCGGCGATAGTGTTCTTCCTTGTAGGGATTGGTGGGCGCGCCGGGGCTGGGGTTGCGCACCTCCCAGAAGCGCTCGATGAACTTGTCGCGGGAGGGGCCGTCGACCAGGATCAGGAAGGCTTCCTTCTCCTCCGAGGTGATGATGTACGGCACCTCTTCCTCGAGCCAGGCGCGGTAGCGCGGAGGCAAGTCCTTGGGCCGGACGGCGAACGCCGGGGCCGACACCGCCAACAGCAGCAGGAGAGCACAGGAGAACTGGACTTTGCGGGACATAACGTCTATCCCCTTACTTTAGCATCCCGCCGCAGCCCGCGTCATGGAAGCATGACCCGCAGAGGCGGACTTCCGTCACAGCGGGGAGGGCGGCGGAGCTGTAGATTGGAGTGCTGCTGTACATAGATGCCGGAAGCCGGCCGCAGGTGCACATGAGCTATCCCGCCAGCCCCACCACCCACCCCGTCCACGACGTGCTGCGCTCGCGGCGGAAGCCGCTGGACTCCATCTTCATGCCCAAGAGCGTGGCGGTGATCGGCGCCACCGACAAGCCGGGGACGGTGGGCCGCACCATCCTGCACAACCTGCTCTCCAGCCCCTTCGGCGGCACCGTCTTCCCCATCAACCCGGCGCGCTCGCAGGTGCTGGGGGTGAAGTCGTATCCCACCATCCTGGAAGTGCCGGAGGATGTCGAGCTGGCCATCATCGTGACCCCGGCGCAGACCGTGCCCGGCATCCTGCGCGACTGCGCGGCGCGGGGCGTGCAGGCCGCCATCGTGATCTCCGCCGGGTTCAAGGAGGTGGGGCCGGAGGGCGCGGCGCTGGAACAGCAGGTGCTGGAAGAGGCGCGGCGCGGGGGCATGCGGGTGATCGGGCCCAACTGCTTCGGGGTGATGGACCCGCCCATCGGGCTGAACGCGACCTTCTCGCGGTTCATCGCGCGGCCCGGGTCGATCGCCTTCGTCAGCCAGTCGGGGGCGCTGTGCGCGGCGGTGCTGGACTGGAGCATGGGCACGGCGGTGGGCTTCAGCTCGTTCGTCTCCGTGGGGTCGATGGTGGACGTGAACTGGGGCGACCTCATCTACTACTTCGGCGACGACCCGCGCACCAGCGTGATCGCGCTCTACATGGAGTCGGTGGGCGACGCCCGCTCCTTCCTGTCGGCGGCGCGCGAGGTGGCGCTGACCAAGCCCATCCTGATCATCAAGGCGGGCCGCACCGCGGCGGCGGCGCAGGCGGCCGCGTCGCACACCGGCGCCCTCACCGGCTCCGACGAGGTGCTGGCCACCGCCTTCCGCCGCTGCGGCGTGCTGCGCGTGGACACGGTCGCCGACCTTTTCTACATGGCGGAGGTGCTGGCCAAGCAGCCCCGCCCCAAGGGGAACCGGCTGGCCATCCTCACCAACGCCGGCGGCCCGGGGGTGTTGGCCGCCGACGCGCTGATGTCGGGCGGCGGCGAGCTGGCCAAGCTGGCGCCCAGCACGGTGGACCGGATCAGCGAGTTCCTCTCGCCGCACTGGAGCCACTCCAACCCGGTGGACACACTGGGCGACGCCAACGCCGAGAAGTATGCCCGCGCGCTGGAGCTGCTGGCCGAAGACCCCAACGCGGACGGCGTGCTCGCCGTCCTGGCGGCGCAGGGCATGGCCAATCCCACCGAGACCGCGGAGCGGGTGAAGCTGCTGGCGCCGAAGTTCAGCAAGCCGCTGCTGGCCTCGTGGATGGGCGGCGCCGATACCGCCGCCGGCGACGCCATCCTCAAAGGCAACAACATCCCCAGCTTCCCCCATCCCGAGACCGCGGTGCGGATCGTCAATTTCATGCACCGCTACAGCGCCAACCTGCGGGCGCTTTAGGAGACGCCGACGCTGGCCGAGTCGGCGCCGCCCGACTTGGAGACGGTGCGCCGGCTCATCCGGGGCGCGCACGCCGCCGGGCGCGAGATCCTCACCGAGCACGAGTCCAAGCAGCTGCTGGCCGCCTACGGCATCCCGGCGGTGGAGACCCGGCTGGCCGCCACCGCCGCCGAGGCCGCCGCAGCCGCCCAGCAGATCGGCTTCCCCGTCGTCCTCAAGCTCTATTCGCGGACGGTCACCCACAAGACCGACGTCGGCGGGGTGAAGTTGAATCTGGGCGATGTCGCCGCAGTCGAGCGCGCCTTCCGCCAGATCGAGGCGGCGGTGCGGGAGAAGAAAGGCGAGGGCCACTTCGACGGGGTGACCGTGCAACCCATGGTGGCGCGCGACGGTTACGAGCTGATCGTGGGCAGCAGCATCGACCCGCAGTTCGGTCCGGTGCTGCTGTTCGGCACCGGCGGGCAGCTGGTGGAGGTGTTCGAGGACCGCGCCCTGGGCCTGCCCCCGCTGAACTCGACGCTCGCCCGCCGCATGATGGAGCGCACCCGCATCTTCAAGGCGCTGGCCGGGGTGCGCGGGCGCAAGCCGGTGGACCTGGCGCAGCTGGAGAACCTCATGGTCCGCTTCAGCACCCTGGTGGTGGAGCAGCCGTGGATCAAGGAGATCGACATCAACCCGCTGCTGGCCTCGGCCGAGGGGCTGATCGCCCTCGACGCCCGGGTGCTGCTGCATCCCGCCGGCATGGCCGAAGACGCGCTCCCCCGGCCCGCGGTGCGGCCGTATCCGGCGCAGTACGTGCAGCAGTGGCGGACGAAGGAGGGCGACGCCGTCACCATCCGGCCCATCCGCCCGGAGGACGAGCCGCTGATGATCGACTTCCATCGCACCCTGTCGGAGCGCAGTGTGTACCTGCGCTACTTCAACGCGTTGAAGCTCTCGCAGCGCATCGCCCACGAGCGGCTGACG
>CAYTPH010000202.1:0-5728 GCA_964439635.1 uncultured Terriglobales bacterium | reverse complement strand
CTGGTGACTTACGAATGCGCGAACGACCCGACCTGCCCGGCGAGCGGGACCTTCACCATCGACCTGGCGGATCCGGTAACGGCCCTGCTGATGGAGGATGTCGATGGGAACTTGATTCCGGACTGCCAGGAAGGAGCGGTGAACGTGTGCCCGCTGGGCCCGGGCGCCAACCCTGCCGTGCTGAGCCTCTGGAACTCCCTCTATGTCGACGGAGACGGCAATCCCCTGGTGGAGAACACCGACGTGGTCGGCGACGGCTACAACTTCCGGGGCTACACGTTCAATGCGCCCAATCCAGTGAAGGAAGACACCTACGTCGTGAAGTTGGACTACAACCACACCGACAAGCACCGCTTCTTCGTCCGCGGCAACCTGATGAACGACCACCTCGCCTTCGCACCGCAGCTGCCGGGGCTGGATCCCAACCAAGTGGTCACCTTCAACAACAAGGGCCTTGCTGCCGGATGGACGGCGATGTTCAGCGAGCACCTGGTGAACAATTTCCGTTATGGTTTCATCCGCATGGGATGGGGCGACAGCGGAGCGAACCACACTCCGTTCGTCAACTTCCGCGGCGTGGACGAGCCCATCAGCACCGACCGCACCAGCCATGCCGTCGTCCCGGTGCACAATTTCGTGAACGACACCACCTGGACGAAGGGCAAGCACACGGTGCAGTTCGGCACCAACTGGCGGCTGATCGCCAACAACCGCCAGGCTGACCGCTCCAACTACTTCAGCTACGTCACCAACTCGTCCTGGCTGGTGCCGACGGGCATGGCGGGACGCGGCAACCAGCTCGATCCAGGCGCGTTCGGTTTCCCGGCGGTGGACCGGGCGTTCCGCAACTCCTACAACTTCCCGGTGATGTCACTGGCCGGCATCATCAGCCAGTACAACAGCCTGTACAACCAGAACCGGACGGGAGCGATCCTGCCGGAAGGGTCCTTGATCGCCCGCAAGTTCAAGGCCTTTGAGGGCGAGTTCTACATCCAGGACTCGTGGCGCATCACGCCCAACTTCACGCTGACCCTGGGCCTGCGCTACTCGCTGCTGCAACCACCCTACGAGGCCAACGGCGAGGAAGTGGCACCGACCGTCAGCTTGAACGAATGGTTCAACCAGCGCTGGGCGGCCATGTTGAACGGACAGACCTTCGGCCCCACCATCACCATGGACCTGTCGGGAAAGGCTAATGGTGGTAAACCCTACTGGGAATGGGACTACAAGAACTTCGCGCCGCGCATCGCCTTCGCCTATTCGCCGGGATTCGACAGCGGGGTGTTGGGCAGCCTGTTCGGCGGACCTGGGCGGACCTCGATCCGTGGCGGATGGGGCCTGTACTACGACCACTTCGGCCAAGGCATCGTGAACACCTTCGACCGGCAGGGCTCCTTCGGCCTCACCACCGAGATCATCAACCCTTCGGGCGTCCAGACACTGGCGTGCGCTCCGCGCCTGACCGCGCCCGGGGATTACACCAGTCCCCCTTCCATCGATTGTGATGGCAACGACCTGATCAGCCCGGGGCCAGGACCGTTCCCGGTGACGCCGCCCACGGGCTATGACAATGGCTCGTTTTCCATCTACTGGGGGCTGGACGACAGGCTGAAGACACCGATGTCGCAGGCCTTCAATCTCTCCATCACCCGGGAGATCAGCCGGAACTTCGTGTTCGAGGCATCGTACACGGGACGTCTGGGTCAGCGGCTCCTGCAGGAGCGCGACCTGGCGATGCCGCTGGACGTCGTCGATCCGTCCTCTGGGATGAGCTACTTCCAGGCGGCCTCGGCGCTGTCGAGCATGATCCGCGACGGCGTCAACATCGAGGACGTCGCGCCCATTCCCTTCTGGGAGAACCTGTTCCCACTGGCGACCGGCGCTCCCTTTGGGCTGGACGGATGTGCTCCTGGGACCGCGCCGCCGGTGCCGACGGCCACCCAGGCATGGTACGACAACTTCGCCTGCAACTTCACCGATGAGACCACGGCGCTGCTGCTCGGCGACCTGTTCGCTTTCCCCAGCGGCTCCAGCGGGATAGCGGGAGCAACGCCGTGTGACCCCATCTTCACCTACGGGTTGGGAGACTGCTTCGCGCTGTTCGACGACCAGTTCTCGTCGTTGTACGCGTGGAGCAGCATCGGCCGGTCGTACTACCACGGGGCGCAGTTCTCGCTGCGGCATCGGATGGCGCACGGTATACAGTTCGACTTCAACTACACCTGGTCGAAGTCGCAGGATATCGGCTCCAATTCCGAGCGCATCAGCTCCTATGAGAACAACGGCGGGAGCGCGGCCTACAACAGCCAGATCCTGAACTCGTGGTTCCCGTACCAGATGAAGTCGGTCTCGGATTTCGACACCACGCACCAGATCAACGCCAACTACGTGCTCGAACTTCCGTTCGGCAAGGGACGTGCGTTCGGCGCTGACATGGGCGGGATCGCTGAGGCCATCTTCGGCGGCTGGCAGGCCTCGGGCCTGTTCCGCTGGACGAGCGGCTTCCCCTTCAGCGTGAGCTCGGGCTCGGTGTGGGCAACCAACTGGGAGTTCGGCTCTAACGCGGTGTTGACCGGGACCATGCCTGGCACCGGCCAACACGTCGATGCCGATGGCGAACCGAACGTGTTCGCCGACCGGGATACGGCGATCGGCGAGTTCCGCGAGGCCTTCCCAGGAGAATCCGGGCAGCGCAATCTGCTGCGAGGGCCGGGCTTCTTCAACATTGACTTCGGCCTCACCAAGACGTTCAACATCACGGAACGGACCCGGCTGAAGTTCGCATGGGAGGTCTTCAACCTGACCAACTCGGTGCGGTTTGACGTGGCCAGCATCGGTCCCAGCCTGGACGCGGGCGCGAACTTCGGCCGCTTCCAGAGGACCATCTCGCTGCCGCGCACCATGCAGTTCGGCCTGCGCTTCGAGTTCTAGGGCGGAGCCGCAGTTCTTTCCAGGGGCGGAGCGATCCGCCCCTGATTTTTGCGCAAGAATCGCCCCACTGCGTGGGGCTCTTCGCCCGGCGCGAGCTATAGGTCCTCACGCTCTTGCCTACGGCAATTCGCTCAGGATGACAGTCGAGAGTATCTATTGCGCCGGGGGGCGGTCGCTCATGCGGAACTGGGTGCGGAAGTGCTCCGAGAGCAGGGAGATGGCGGGGCGGTTCTCCTGCGGGTCGGTCTGCGCCAGGTAGCGCATGGCGCCCACCAGGACGCGCTGGCCTTCGACGTAGCGCGGGTCGGAGTTGCGTTCCTTGCTGAGGGGCTTGCTGCCGGGCCGGACCGGAATGGTGAACACTTTCGCCATCGACTCACCTATCTGTGCGGGGGCTGGTGGAACAACGATAGGACGCGGCCAATCGTCCCGGTCGTTGCCCGAGTATAGCCGAGCTTCTACCCACATACTACGCAGAATTGTAAGCGGTGTTATCTCAACAGCTTACGGTCAGCCCTGGGGATTGATGGTCTTGGTCTTGCCGGTGGTCTTCAAGCGGAAGGCGTCGTCCGGCACGGATTGGTTCAGCTTGATGTTGCTGTAGCGCGCCAGGCGATAGTTCCCGGACTCCTTCTCGAAGAACTGCTGGCGGACGGAGAGGCCGCGCGCCGGGTCGATCCACAGCAGGATGCGCTCGAACATGTTGCGCGCCTTCTGCGACTTGGGGACCAGCTCCAGCTTGGCGGCCTGGACGCCGTCCACGGCCTCGCTGCCGAGCAGCTTCACCTCGAAGGACTTCAGCAGGTCGTGGCCGCGGCCGCCGAAGCCCAGGACCAGGAAGCTCTCGACGTCGGCGCGGTTCTTGCCGGTGCCGTACTCGGTGACCTGGTCGATGCGGGGTTCGTACACCCGCACCTTGTCGTCGGCGTAGAGCACGTACTTCTGGACGGGCGAGTTGATGTGGGCCGCCATCTGCAGCTGCTTGCCGCTCTTGCGGAAGTAGACCTTGCCCGCCTGGGTGTCGGTCTCCATCACGATCTCCTGGTATTGGTCCCAGACGAAGTCGGCCTCGGCGGACTTGAAGGTGGCGGCGGTCGCGTCCATCTGGTTCAGGACGGACTCGAGGGTGGGCGCGGGCGCAGCCAGGGCAGTGCCGGCCAGCAGGAAGATCCACGAGATCGCGATCACAGTCCTCATTCAGGCATCCGCCGCTTCCCTACGGCACCAGGTGGCGCTCCACCTTCACGCGGTAGCCCTGGACGCGCTTGCCGGAGTCGCAGACCGCCTCGTAGGAGGCGATCTCGACCTCGCCGGCGATGGGCTCGATGACGCGCAACAGCTCGTCGCGCACCGCCGCGTTGTCCTGCACGCCGCAGCCGGGATGGGCCGCGGCGCGCACCGCCGCCGCGTCGATCTGGTAGATGAACCCGGTCCCGTCGGGAATAACGACTACTCCGGTTTGATGCGGCTTGCGTTCGGTTGGTTTGTCGTTGAAGTTCAGCCACAGCGGCGCCAGGAAGATGAAGGCCAGGATGAGCGTGACCATGACGTCGTAGTGGACGCTGCCGCGAGGGTAGGTCCACCAGACGTATCCGAGGATGGTGCGCCAGAGCTTGTTCACGACCGCAACCGTACCCGCCATTGTGCCTGCGCAGGCAGGGGTTCCGCAATCCGGTACTGCTATTCGAAGCGCGGGCGCAGGTCGCCGAAGGTGACCTGGCGGGGGAAGTCGCGGAACAGCGGCTGGGCGAAGGGATAGAGGGCGGAGTGGAACAAGACCGCGCGCCGGGCGGGCGAAGCCTTCAGCCAATCGCGCAGCGCCGCGTCTTCGCCGGCGGTCATCACCCGGACCCCGACCGCCGTGGAACCGAGCTGAGCGGCGCGGTCGAGGACCCGCTGCAGCTGGCCGGGAGCATCCACGTCCACGAACTCCAGCTTGAGGGGGAGGTGGCGGGCCAGGGCGCGGAAGTAGCGCGCGGGAGCGTCGTAGTACTGGATGGGAAACGCCTTGCGGGTGTTCTCGACGACGATGCGCTCGGCGACGGCGAACCGGACCGGCTGCCCGCCGATCACCACCCGGTCGCCCTGCCGGTGCACGGGAGCGCCGCCCACGATGGTGCCCGGGGCGTCGTAGCCCAGAAGCAGGTCCATGTAGCGGTCTCCTGGGGCGAAGACGTGGACTCCGCGGCTGGCCAGGTAGTAGGCGGCTTTCATCTTGCCCTCGGAATCGCCGCAGCCCAGCACCAGCTCCATGCGGCGCGCGAGCGCCGGAGCGACCAGCGCGGAGATGCCGTGGGTGTCCTCGATCCAGGCGGCCGCGCCGGCGGAGTGCGAGGTGGCGTAGCGCAGCTTGTCCTCCAGCACCTCGAAACGGAAAGTGCCGGTCTCGTCCGGGGCGAACCATGCGTCGCCCTGCTGGGCGGCGAAGGCGCCGGCCAGGGGCAGCAGCTTGACCGATGCGAGCTCTTGCATCTGCGCGGCCAGCGCGCCTTCATGGTACGAGAGCGGCGGGCCGGAGATGGGGTCCGCCGTCGGCGCCCAGCGCAGTTGCGCGCTGATCCAGTCGCGCACCACCCGGTCCACCTGCGTGCCGACCAGCATGCCCGGACGGAGAGGAATGGTGGTCTCGCCGAGGATCAGTGTCTTGGCGCCGGGCGGGACCTCCAGGCGGGTGCGGATCTCGACATCGCCGAACGTCTTCAACGGCTCTCCGCGGGCGAGGGTGGCCAGGACCTTGGATTCAGCGGCCAGTCCGGCCTCGGCGGCGCTGGCGGACGCCTGCTGGAAATAGCGGCGG
>CAYTPH010000201.1:0-5732 GCA_964439635.1 uncultured Terriglobales bacterium | reverse complement strand
GGCCGCCATGAGCCACTTCCGCGGCGTCGGCCGGGACAAGGCGGCCTTCCTCAGTTCCGCGGCTTACATCGCCGGCATGCTGGGCGGCGCCGCCTTCGGCATGTATCCCTACGTCCTGCCGGCGAGCACCGACCCGGCGTACAGCCTCACCATCTTCAACAGCAAGGCGGGCGAGCACGGGCTGCGCGTGGGCCTGGTGTGGTGGACCATCGGGATGGTGCTGGCGCTGGGCTACTTCAGCTACATCTTCCGCACGTTCCGGGGAAAGGTGCGGGAGGAAGAAGGGTACGGTCACTAAGCATTCATGCAGAAAAGGCTCGGCCACCGATTCTCACGGATGAAGACGGATCTCAACGGATGCCGATCCGTGTTGATCTCTCTGGATCCGTCAAATCCGTGGCTCGGGTTTTCCGGTGTGACTTAGGTCATTGGGCACACCGGGCGGGTTTGCGAAACTGAAGCGGCAGGAAATACGGCAGTCATACGGATTCATTCATGTCGTCGATCGAAACGGGATTACAGAACGTGAACACGGCGCGGCTGAAGACGCTGGTGTGGCCGCGGGAGCACGGGGCCTGGGGCATCCTGCTGGTGCCGCTGGTGACGGGCGCGGCGGCCGGCCTGACGCGGGGCGCGGGAGCGGGCGAACTGGCGCTGTTCACGCTGGCGGCGCTGGCGCTGTTCTGCCTGCGCACGCCGGTGGAGTCGCTGCTGGGGGCGTCGGTCATCCGGGCGCAGAAGGGAACGGAACGGCAGGCGGTGCTGCTGGCCGCGGTGACCTACGGCAGCCTGGCGGCCTTCGCCCTATCGGCGCTGTTCTGGGGCGGGCGCAACCTGGGTTTGTTCGCACTGGGAGGCGCGGCGGCGCTGGCCTTCGCCCTGCAGGCCGGAGTACGCGCCCTGTGGCGCAGGGGACGCATGGCCGGGCAGCTCATCGGCGCCGTGGGCCTGACCTCCACGGCCGGCGGAGCCTATTACGTGGCGTGCGGGCGGCTCGATGCGGTGGCCCTGGCCGTCTGGGGCGCCAACTGGCTCTTCGCCGCCAACCAGATCCACTACGTGCAGCTACGCATCCACGGCGCCAAGCTGGCGCGCTTCGGCGAGAAGATGGCGCATGGCTGGGGATTCGTGGTCTCCACCTTCGTGACCACGGGCCTGCTGATCGGCGCGTACAAGCTCGGGCTGCTGCCCAAGCTGGCGGTGGTGGCCTTCCACCCGGTGCTGCTGCGCGGGCTGGCGTGGTTCGTCAAAGGCGAGGCCCCGCTGCGGGTGCATCGCCTGGGGATGACCGAGCTGATGCACGCGGTGCTGTTCGGCGCGTTCTTCATCGTGGGGTTCTACTGGCGGCACTGATCGGAGCGTGAAACGAAACGCCCACGGCGAGGGCCGTGGGCGTTCTTGTTGTCGGCGGGAACCCGTCGTCGCGGGCCGCGACTTCATGGGTGCGGGCTCGGGTTTCCCGCCACATTCGTGGCGGGCTGCAAGGCCGTCGCGGCTGCGCCGCTTGCTACTTCGCGGTCAGGTGGCGTTCGACCGTCTTGCCGGCGATCTCGTGGATCTCCTCGAAGAAGCTGTGGACCTCCGGCATGGCCGGCAGCGCCGGGTGCGCCGCGCGCTGCTGCAGGTTCTCCAGCATCTCGGTGACGCGCTCCATGCGATAGCGCTGCAGGGTGAGGTCGACACCGGTCTGCGAGCGGTGCGCCGCAATCTCCACGTACGGCCACAGCAGGTGGCGCACGCTATCCAGCGATGTCTTTACCGTGGTGAGCAGTTGAAGGTCGTCGAGGCCGGCTGGGATCCCCGGTTCGGTGTGGTGCGTGGGTTCCTGTGAGGCGGCGATGCGGTTGAGGTCGTCTTCCATGCGCCGCAGTTCTTCGGCCAGGCGGCGCAGGCGTGGCGTGAGGTCGTTCATCTTGCTTCCTCGGGGAGGGTCTCCGATGTTCCGGGCGTGTTGGTACCGAAAGGCCATTCTGCCGCCGCCACCGTTTCCGTGCACAGATGCCAGCCGCACATGGCCGATGGTAACCAGGGGGTCATTCGCGCCACGCCGGGCGGGAACAGCAATGGTAAACAGGTGGGACAAGAGCGGCGTATCTCATTGGTTAACATGGCAGGGGTGAGCGGCGGGAAATCCGCTTAAATGAACCAAGGTAGTCAAGTCAATGAGGAAAAAGGACGTGTACCGGAACCAAGAGAGTAAACAAAAGGCGCTGCAACTGTAGGTTGAAGGACCCGAGTTGCCGCGCCCTATACTCCTGAACAGTGTCGCCCAAGACACATCCAGGAGAGGAAAAAATGAAACTGTTTCTGAGAGTCGTCGCTTTCAGTCTTTGTCTCGTCGCCACCTACTCGGCTGCCAGCTTCGCCAAGGGCCCCATCGGGCCCAGCGCGCCGGTGCCGACCTGCGGCCCCAGCAACCCTGCTTGTGACATCCGGTAAAGGCTGGGACAAGAGTACAGAAGTAACATTGTTGGGTGGCGGGCTGACTGGGATATAGTTAGCCCGCCAATCCATGCCAGCCGAAGCCGTAGCACGATACGGATACTACGTCCTGTGGATCGCCGCTCCCCTGCTGCTGGGGGTGACGGCGTGGCTGCTGCGCCGGCGCCGGTTGGACCGCGAGTTTCCCTTCTTTTACCGCTATCTGCTGATCCAGGCGGCGGTGAACGTCGCGCTGCTGCTGGTCAGCCGCTACGGCAGCTACAAAGACTACTTTTACACCTACTGGATCTCGGCCGCGGCGATCACCGTCCTGGAGTTCGCCGTCATCTACGAAGTGTTCCGGCAGATCTTCCGGCCCTACCCGTACCTGCGGGACTTTGCGCGGGTGCTGTTCCGCTGGGCGGGCACGCTGCTGCTGTTCATCGCCCTGCTCTTCGGGCTGACAGCGACCGCGCAGGACGAGCCCATCGTGACCGCGGTGTTGTGGGCCCAGCGCAGCGTGCGCCTGGTGCAGTGCGGTCTGGTGTTCTTCCTGCTCTACTTCTGCTCCTACCTGGGGATCACGCGGCGGCACTACTTGTTCGGCATAGCTCTCGGTTTCGGCACCATCGCCAGCGCGGAGGTGGCGCTGTATGCGTCCCGCATCGCCACCGGACTGATCAGCGACCGTGTGTTCAACCTGATCCTGATGGCGGTCTACGATTGGGCAGTGGTGATCTGGCTGATGTACTTCCGTCTGCGGCCCGCGCCTGCGGCGGCGAGCGCGCCGGCTGCGCCAATCCACGCCGGCGTGGAGTGGGACCGCGGCGTGGCCGACCTGCTGTATCCCGCCAGCGCCGAGCCGGGTCTGCTGACGCGCATCGACAAGATGGTGGAAGACGCCCTGTCTCACCAGCGGCGGGAAGAGGCGGAGAAGGCCAAGGCGGCCGCCGCCCCGCCGCACCCGCCGGCCCCCCTGCCGAAAGCCTGAACATCCGCTTCTAGCTTTACAATCAAGGGATGCCTGAAGCAAAAGCCGCGCGCGGGGCGGTGTTGGCCCGCGTGCCCCTCTTCAACGAGCTCGACGAGCGCGAGCTGAGGTTCCTGGCCGACCGCGCCGTCAGCAAGCACTATGACGCCGGCGCCATCGTGTTTTCCGAGGGCGATCCCTGCGCCGGGCTGTACGTGGTGGAGTCCGGGCGGGTGAAGATCTTCAAGACCTCGGTGGGCGGGCGCGAGCAGGTGCTCACCATCGAGGAGCCGGGGAGCTCGGTGGCGGAGCTGCCGGTGTTCGACGGCGGCGCCTACCCGGCGTCGGCCGCGGCGGTGGCCGATTCCAGCCTGCTGTTCATCAGCCGCAACGACTTCCGCGCGCTCTGCCTGGAGCACCCCGAGGTCGCGCTGAAGGTGCTGCGCATGGTGGGGCTGCGGCTGCGGCGGCTGGTGGGCATCATCGAGGAGCTGTCGTTCGCCACCGTGCGCACCCGGCTGGCGGCGCTGCTGCTGCGGCTGGCGCGCACCGAAGGCAAGCAGACCGCGCGCGGCCTGGAGTTCACCATCAACGCCAGCAACCAGGAGCTGGCCTCGCAGATCGGGACGGTGCGCGAGCTGGTGTCGCGCAACCTGGGACGGCTGCAGGCCAACGGCATCATCGTCATGGACGGAAAGAACGTGACCGTCCCCGACCTGGATGCCCTGGAAGCGGAGATCAAGAGCGAGGAATGAGCGATGTGGACCGCAACTCGGCGGCCTGGCGGCTGCGCTCGCGGCTGAAGCGCTTCTGGCACGACCTCAGCGGCCAGGAACCGCAGGGCGAGGGGACGTGGTGGGACAACCGTGATCCCAAGCGCCTGCGCGACAAGTTCCTGCGCGACCAGATCCAGGGCGTGAACCATCCCTCGCGCCGCTGGATGCGGCAGTGGCTGCGCTCCCATCCCGGCATGAGCCTGCTCGATATCCCCTGCGGGCCGGGAGTGGAGTACGAAGGCATCAAGCAGGAGAAGGTCCCGGTCACCTACACCGGCATGGACTTCTCCGACAGCATGCTGCAGGCGGTGAAGCAGCGCTTTCCGGAGATCGACGTGCGCAAGGGCTCGATCCTGGAGATCCCGCTGGCGGACCGGAGCATGGACGTGGTGCTCTGCCGCCACATCCTGGAGCACCTGGACGACTACCACCCGGCGGTGCGGGAGGCGGCGCGGGTGGCGCGCAAGCACGTGTTCATCGTGCTGTTCCGCATCCCCAGTCACCTGGAGAAGAAGCACATCGGCTACGGCGCCTACGACAACCGGCTGGACTGGAACGAGCTGGAGAGCTACCTGAAGTCGCTCGACCTGAAGTTCACCGCCACGCGCCTGCCCTACGACTACCCGGTGCCCGCCGAGGTGGAAGAGAATACCGTCATCCAGATCGACCTGTGAGTGCCTGGTGCCTGGTGCCAAGCGCCTCGTGCCGGGGCCATTCCCGCCTGTGACCAAAGTCATACCCGACCGCGGGATGGGCCGCTAGAGTGTCTCTTGGTGAGAGCGATGGCACCGCGTTCCGTGGAAAAGCTGATGGAAGCCAACCGCGAGGTGCGGAAGCTCCTGGCCGAGTTGGGAGCGCTGCTGGAAGTGAGCGCCGCGCCGCAGACCAGGAAGAGAGAGGTTGGAATGACGATCACTGCTACCAAGACCGTCCGCGAGCTGGCGGTGGAAGTGCCGAACGCCACGCGGGTGTTCGAGAGGATAGGCATCGACTACTGCTGCGGGGGCGGCAAGTCGCTGGAGGCGGCCTGCGCCGCGTCCAACCTGGAGATCGCCGAGGTGCTGCGCCGGCTGGAAGAGGGCGTCGCCGCGGCCGCCGACGTGGACACCCGCGACTGGGCGCAGGCGCCGCTGGACCAGCTGACCGCCTATATCGTGGCCAGGCACCACAGCTACATCCGCGCCGAGGTGCCGCGGCTGCAGGCGCTGGCCGCCAAGGTGGCGGGCAAGCACGGCCCCAACCATCCCGAGCTGCTGCAGGTGCAGGCGGTGTTCGAGGAGCTTTCCGCCGAGCTGGCGTCGCACATGATGAAGGAGGAGCAGGTGCTGTTCCCCTACATCGAGGGCATGGCGCGCGGCCAGGCGGGGCACTCCTGCTTCGGCAGCGTGCGCGCTCCCATCCGCATGATGGAGTTCGAGCACGACCACGCCGGCGCCGCCCTGCGCACCCTGCGCCAGGCCACCCGCGACTACTCGCTCCCGGAAGAGAGTTGCGGCAGCTACGCCGCGCTGTACCAGGGCCTGGAGGAGTTCGAGCGCGACCTGCACCAGCACATCCACCTGGAG
>CAYTPH010000200.1:0-5737 GCA_964439635.1 uncultured Terriglobales bacterium | reverse complement strand
TTCCTTTTCTACCATCGCCGGGGTGGCGCGCTTGCCGCCGGCCTGGATGCGGGCGAAGAGGTCGCGCTTCAAGCCTTCCTTATCGGTGGCGAACTTCTTGAGGTCCGGATCATTCGGGTCGGGCTTGGGAACCAGGTCGAGCAGGTAGAAGGTGCCTCCCGAGACCGCGGCCAGGTCGGCGGTGATAGCGGAGACTATGCTGCCGGCGGCGCCGGTGACCAGGAAGACCGTGTCCTTATCAAGGGTCATGCCGGGCTGGCCGTCGGCTGCGGGCTGTTCCTGAAGGCTGACCGTCCAGCGCTGGCCATCCTTGTAGCCGATCTCGACGGCGCCGGGGTCGCGCGCGAGTTCGTCGAGCAGAAGGCCGGCGATGTCGGCCGGTTGCGCGGCAGCTTCGAAGTCCACCACCTTGACCAGCGCGTCCGTGCGCTCGCGCTTGTAGGTCTTGGTCAGGCCGCAGACGGCGCCGCCCAGGGGAGCGAAGGCGCCGGCGGGGTCGTAGCCGTGCTGGCCGCCGAGGCGAGTGGCGGAGACGAGGAAGGTCCCGGCGGGCGCGATCTGCTCGTAGAGAGCGCGCAAGGTGTGGTACAGCGCCTTCACGCGGACGTGGATGGCGGAGCGCCAGGCCGCAGGGTCCATCTCGGTCAGCTCGCCGGCGTGGTCGAGGGCGGAGAGCCAGAAAACGCCGTGCACCGGCCCGGCGGCGAGCCACTTCTCGATGGACTTGTTCAAGGCTCTGGCGTCGGCCTCGCGGTCGAGGCACAGCACCTCGACGCCGAGGTCATTCAAACGAGCACTGAGGGCGTCGGCGACGCCACCCAAGTCGGGCATGACGATGACACGCTGCCGGGCCCCGAGATCCACGCCGGTGTTCTTGCAGAAATCGAGCGCGGGGCGCAGAGCCGGGACCGGCACGCGGCGGGGAATGGCATTGGCAGCTTCCAAGCCAGTCAAAGCGGAGCCAGGCACAGCGGCGCCGGGCGTCGCGGGCGCCTCTTCTTGCGAGGTGGCCACACCGCGGATCTCGGAAGTCGGGACTGCGGTTGCCGGCGCCGCCGGGACGAGGCGGTCCTGGGCGAACTTGATGACGTGCGCCAGAGTGGGAAAGTCGCGCAGCTTCAGGTTCTCATCGCGCGGAATGTTGTAGGAGGCGCGGACGGCGGCGAACATCTCGGCCTGCTTGACGGTGTCGATGCCGAGGTCGGCCTCGAGATCGAGGTCGAGGTCCAGCATGTCTTGGGGGTAGCCGGTCTTCTCGGCGACGATCTCCAGGACCTTGTTCTTTACTGCGTCGTCCTGCACCGCGGCGGCGGGCGCGGCCGGAGCGGGGGCGACCACCACTACAGAGGCTACGGCGGTAGCGGCTGGTGCAGGTGGGGCGGCGAGGTCGGGGCGTTTGTCGAGCACAAAGCGGATGACGTGCGCCAGCGTGGGATAGTCGCGCAGCTTGCGGCTCTCGTCGCGGGGAATGCCGTAGATCTCGCGGATAGCGGCGAACATCTCAGCCTGCTTGACCGTGTCGATGCCGAGGTCGGCTTCCAGGTCCAGGTCGAGGTCCAGCATCTCGCGCGGATAGCCGGTCTTTTCGACCACCAGAGCGAGCACGCGTTCGCACACCAGATCGGTGGCGGAAGCGGACTCCGCCTTCTCACCCGAGCAAATGTCGGGCTTGGATGGGACACCCGCGGCGGGTGGTGCTGCCACCTGCGGTGCCGGCGTTGGAACCGGAGCCGCAACAGTTTCAGCTGCCAGATCGGGCCGGCGATCGTGCACGAAGCGGATGACGTGGGCCAAGGTGGGGAAGTCGCGCAGGCGTAGTTTGTCGTCGCGCTGGATGCCGTAGACCTCGCGGACGGCGGCGAAGACCTCAGCCTGCTTGACCGTGTCCACGCCGAGGTCGGCCTCGAGGTCGAGGTCAAGATCGAGCATGTCGCTGGGGTAGCCGGTCTTCTCGGAGACGATGGCGAGCACGCGCTCGCGCACCGGATCGGCCGCAGGCTTGGACGGCGCAGGGACTGGAGCTGGCGCCGGGCGCGGTTGCGGCTCAACCACAACGACCGGCTTCGGCGGCTCAGGAAGCGCGGCCTGCTTGACCGCAGGCGGTGCAGCCTGCACCTGGGGAGCAGCCTCGATCACGCGGGCAGCGGCACGCCCGTCACGCACTCTCAGCGTCCGCTGGACGGTCTCGAGTTCTGCAGACGGTGAACCGGAGATCCGCGCCAGCCAGGCCTGCCAGGCGGCGGGATCGGCGACGCGAGTAGCGTAGCCGAGGGCCCCGGCGCGGGGACGCGAGCCGTCGGGCGTGGGCACCCAGCGCAGCAGGGTCATGCTGATCTGCGAGCCGAATCCGGCGGCCAGGCGCAACGCGTACTCGACGGGATAGGCTCCGCCCTTCGAGAGGTTCAACACGCCGAGCTCGGGATCCACTTCCTTGAAGTTGGCGACGGGCGGGACGCATCCGGTCTCGAGGGCCTTGACGGCGACGACGTCTTCGATGCCGGTGCCCATGGGATGGCCGGTGAAGCCCTTGGTGTTGGCGATGACGATCTGGTCGGCGGCGGGGCCGAAGACGCGTCGCAGAGCGTGGATCTCGGCGGACGCGCTGCCTCCGCGCGCCGGGGTGTAGGTCTCGTGGGAGACGAAGACCATCTTCGGCGCGATCTCGGAGCGGCGGAGACCGTGAGTGCTCTCCACCTGCGCGAGCAGCTCTTCCATAACCTGGCCGATGTGCTCCACGTTGAGGCGGGTGCCGTGGTAGGCGCTGTTGGCGGTGACCCCGCCCAGCATCTCGCAGATGGGACGGATGCCGCGCTCGCGGGCGGCCTCGGCGTTCTCGAGGACGAAAGCGGCGGCGCCCATGCCGATGATCATGCCGTGACGGCGGCGGTCGAAGGGGATGGCGGCGTTCTCGACCACATCGTCAGTGGCGGCGGCGCCGGAAGCCAGGAAGCCGGCGCCGAACCAGCCCATGAGCTGGTCGGAGGTGATGTCGTCGGCGGAGATCAGAATGACGCGGCGGCAGCGGCCCATGCGCAGCCAGTCTTCGGCCACGGTGAACGCCTGGGTGGTGCTGGCGCAGGCGGTGTTGACCGAAGTGTTGGGGCCGCGAGCGCCGATGAACTCAGCGAACTGGGAATGGCCCATCGAGAGGACGCGGAACAGGAAGCGGCGGTCGAAGACGTAGGGCTCGGCGGCGAGGAGAGCGCGCAGTTCGTCGATCTGGCGCCGGATCTCCGCACCCAGGGCGGAGTCGCCATTCTTCGGCGACAAGCGCTGCTGCAAGCCCTCAAGGGTTGCGAGCTGCTGGCGGCGGGCGCGGTCAGTGTAGTACTTGGAGAACTCCTCGGCGTAGGCGTCGTAGCCAGGGAAAGCCGAAGCAAAGACGATGCCGGTGTCGTCGCGCATGGACTCGGGGAGCATCCACCGGTCAGGGAGTTGGGTGCCCTTGGTGGTGGTCTTGTAGCGCATGACCAGCGGTATGCCGGCGTCGCGCAGGGCGTCGATGCCGGCACCCATGGCGAGCTGGGTG
Source organism: uncultured Terriglobales bacterium (assembly GCA_964439635.1). Taxonomy (GTDB): domain Bacteria; phylum Acidobacteriota; class Terriglobia; order Terriglobales; family Acidobacteriaceae; genus CAYTPH01. The sequence goes on along the minus strand of CAYTPH010000200.1, from coordinate 2,208 downwards.
ACGTGATCAAGCGCGGCCATGCGGTCGGCGGGGATACCGAACTCCTTCCTGGCGTCGAAGGCGCCGGCGCGCCCGGCGAGCTTGATGACTTCGGAGAGGTCGCCGATGGTCTCGAAGGTGGGGCCGCCCTTCTCGCTCTTCACGAGGCGGGTGATTCGCTTGTCGAGCATGAGGCGGCGGTGACGCATGGGGATGGCGTCGATGAACTGGTCGCCGCGCAGGATGCGTCCGACGTTGGCGTCGTCGAAGACGCGCTCGGTGCCGGGGCGGCCGAGCGCCGCGCCGGTGATGGCGATAGGAGCGGCAGCAGTCTGTTTCACGGGGACCTCGAGGACTTCGGGGTGCTGGTCGGGCCGGCCGGCGCCCAAGCCGGCGGCGTAGAGACCGCAGAGCGCCTGGTTGAAAGACTCAGCGTCGCGCTTGGGGTGGTTGGTGAAGAGGGCGAGCACATCCTCACGCTCGCCCAGGACGTCCTCCACGAACCCATGCAGCGCGCGCTTGGGGCCAGTCTCGACGAAGATGCGCGCGCCGGCGGCGTAGAGCGTGTGCAGACCCTTCACGAATTGCACGGGAGAGGCGACCTGGCGGGCAAGGAGGTCGAGCATCTGCGGGAGGGCGCCTTCGCCCGTGGGGTAGAAGTCGCCGGTGACGTTGGCGATGACCGGGATACGCGCGGGCTGCAGGCGCAGGCGCTCCAGCACCTTGCGCAGCGGCTCGCTGGTGGGAGCGACGATGGAAGTGTGGAAGGCGTGGCTGACCGGCAACTGGATGACGTGCAGTCCCGCTTTCTGGAAGACCTCAAGGGCTTGTTCGACGGCCCTGGTGGCGCCGCCGATGACCGCCTGCTTCTGGCTGTTGATGTTGGCGATGACCACGTAGCCGTCCACCGTCTTCAGGATCTTCTCGATCTCTTCCAGCGGGGCGAAGACGGCGGCCATCTTGCCGTTGTCGGCGACGGAGACGCGGGTCATCTCGCGGCCGCGGGCGCTGACTGCTTCCAGGGCGTCGCCGAAGGGCAGGGCGCCGGCGGCGACCAAGGCGCCGTACTCGCCGAGGCTATGTCCCATGGTCAGGTCGGGGGTGATGCCGTAAGTGCCCAGCATGCGAGTGAGGGCAGTGTCGGTGGCGAGGACGGCGGGCTGGGTGATGGCGGTCTGACGCAAGTCCTGCTCGGCGCGGGCCACGGCGCCGTCGGTCTCGTCGACGAAGATGTACTGGCTGAGCGGCTTCTCGAGCAGGTGTGCGAGTTCGCGGTCGGCTTCGGCGAAGGTCTCGGCGACGAGCGGCTCGGTGTCGCGCAAGGGACGCAGCATGTTCACGTACTGCGAGCCCTGGCCGGTGTAGAGGAAAGCGACTTTGCCGGCAGAGCCGCGGCCGCGGAAGATGCCCTTGGCGCGCAGCGCTTTCCAGGTGCCGTCGTGGTTGGATTCAAGCGCCTTGAGGGCGCGGGCGGATTTGTTGGCCAGGTCGGCGGCGTCGGCGAAATCGATGGCGAGGCGCTCGGGAGCGCGCAGGTCCGACTGCAGCGGCGGAGCGGGAGCGGGAGCGCGGCCGGAGGCCGCGTCGTTGATGACCGCACGCAGACGTTCGGTGAGCGCGGTTTCCGACGTCGCACCGAGCACCAGGGCTCCGCGCAGAGGATTCTTCAAGGACGCAGGGACCGCTGAAGTTCCGGCCAAGCGCATGGGGATTCCCTTTGGGGCTGCGATGGCAAGGGCGCGCTTGGCTTCTGAGTCCAGCTTGCCGGGAAGGTGCTCCTCGAGGACGACGTGGAAGTTGGTGCCGCCGAAGCCGAATGCGCTGACGCCGGCGCGGCGTGGCGTGTCACCCTGTACGTTCCACGGACGCAACTCGGTATTCACGAATAGAGGAGAACGGTCGAAAGCGATGTCCGGGTTGGGGTGCTCGCAGTGGGCGCTGGGAGGGATGATCTTGTCGCGCAGTGCGAAAGCGGCCTTGAGCACGCCGGCAGCACCGGCGGCGCCCTTCAGGTGGCCGATGTTTGACTTCACCGACCCGAGCGGTACGGAACGGGGCGGCAGATGGAAGCTGCTGAGGACCTCGGACATGCTCTCGACTTCGACGACGTCGCCGACCTTGGTGGAGGTACCGTGGCCTTCGATGAGACCAGCGGTGGAGGGCGAGATGCCGGCAGCTTCCCAGGCGCGCTGGCCGGACTTGTAGGCTTCGAGCATGTGCCCGCGCGCG
>CAYTPH010000199.1:0-5754 GCA_964439635.1 uncultured Terriglobales bacterium | reverse complement strand
CTCCTGCTCGAAGCGGTGCAGGCGATCGCTGTCGCCGGAGAACTCCGGCCCCAGGACCTTGATGGCCACGGTGCGCTCCAGGCGGGTGTCTCGGGCGCGGTACACCTCGCCCATGCCGCCGGCGCCGGCGGGCGACAGGATCTCGTAGGCTCCCAGCCTGCTGCCCGCTGCCAGGGTCATTTCTTCAGCTCCGCCGTCCAGTTGAGGACGAGCTGCATGGGGGCGTCGCTCTGCTCGGCGGCGGTGATAATCAGGAAGCGCTTGCCGTCGCGGCTGACGTCGAACAGGTACCCAGCACCCACCACGTTGGCGCGAAACAAGGTGGTGGTGCGGCCGATCTGGAAGGTCTTGCCGGAGCCATCGACCTCGACGGTTGAAAAGACATTGTCGCCCGGCGGCGTGTAGAACAGCTCCTTGCCATCCCCGCGCCAGCGGGGACGCGCTGCGGCGCCCTGGGAGACCTGCCACTTGGCTCCGGTCGGGGGAAACGGTGAAACGTAGACATTTCCGGCCCCGCCAGGGTTGGCGGTGTAAGCGACCCAGCGCCCATCGGGGGAAAACTGCGGGTCGCCGCTGTCAGCTTCCTCCAGAAGGCGATAGGGCGTGCGGTCCCCAACCATAGGCACGGCCCAAATGCCGGTGCCCCCGGTCCCCGCGAGGCCGGCCTGGTAGAGCAGGTATCGCCCGTCCGGAGACCAGGCGGTCACGAACTGGTCGTGATCAGCGCCGGCCGTGACCGGCTGGGGCTGGCCGCTCCCATCCGCCGGGATGACATAGATCTGGTTGAGCCCTCCGGTTGCGTGGCTGGAAGAAAAGGCGATCTGCTTCCCATCCGGGGACCAGACGACGCCGCCTATCGAGCCGTTGGTGAAGGTCAGGCGGCTCTTGGTGTTCCGGCGCAGGTCGTAGATCCAGACCGCGCCGCTGGGGTCGCCGCTGATGGCGGCCAGCCGACCCTCATCGGGTGAGAGTTGGACTTGCAGGAAATCGCTGGGATCGCCCACCTGTCCAAGTTCCTTGCCGGAGCGGTCGTACCAGAGGAGACGGCGGTTGGCGACGGCGGGACCGGTCTGATAGAGCAGCACGCCGTTCGCAGAAACAGTCGGTGTCATCCGCCAGACGCCGGAGTCATATCGGGCGTTGTCGGCGATGCCCACCGATCCGCCCTTCAGGGTCCCGGTGGAAATATCGAACTCCTGCGCCAACACGCTGGTACCGGCAAGGTAGAGTACGTAGCCGGAACCGTACACCGCGTTGGCAACCGTGTGGAACAGCTTGCGGTTCACCTTGCCGTCGAGGGAGGCATAGAACACGCCGCTCTCCTCCGCCAGCGGGCTGGAGTGGCTGCTGGCGAAGTAGAGGAAATGCTTGCCGTCGGGCAACAGCACCGGCCAACGGTGGGTGGTGTAGTGGCCGGCGGGCGTGGTGATCTGGGTGACGGCGCCGCCGCTGGCCGCTACGCGGAAGATACCGCTGCGGAAGCGCGGCGCGAAAAGGATGGTGCCATCCGCGCCCCAACTGCCGCCGCGCCCTTCGAGCGCGTCCGCCAGCGCCACCACCAGCCCGCCGGGCAGGTCGATGCGCTTGAGCTTGCCCTCGGCAAAGAAGCCGATGGAGCGGCTGTCCGCCGACCAGAAGGGGAAGTAAGCGTTCTCCGTGCCGGTCAGCGACTGGGCGGCGGAGGCGCTCAACTCGCGCACGTACAGGCGCGTCTTTCCCTCGGCCGTAGCCAGGAACACGATGCGCCTTCCGTCGGGAGAGATGACCGGGGGGCCGCCGTTATCGCCCACAAACGCAAAGTGTGCGGCGGGCGGAGCGGAGATCTCGGCCCGCACCACCGGCTTCGCCCCGGCCGCGCGCCAATACGCGACCCCGGCCATAGCGGCGAGGGCGAAGGCGAGCACCGCGATCCCGACCAGTCCCCACTCGCGCTGCTTGCGGCGGTGCGCCACCGGCACGGGGACGCCGGCCTGCGAGCCGCCCTCCGCGATCCACTGCAGTTGCAGCTTCACGTCGTGCGCCGTCTGCCAGCGGTCGTCGGGGTCCTTGGCCAGGCAGGCCTTCACCACGCGGTCGAGCGCGGGCGGAGTCATGGGCTGGGTGGCGGAGATGGCTGCCGGCTCTGACGACAGGATGGCGGCAATCAGGCTCGCCTTGGTCTTGCCTTTGAAGGCGGGAATGCCGGTGGCCATCTCGTAAATGACGGCGCCAAGCGCGAAGATGTCGGTGCGCTGGTCGGCGTCCCGGCCTTCCAGCTGCTCTGGCGCCATGTACTGGAAGGTGCCGAGCAGCATCCCCTCGGCGGTCAGCTTGCGCGTGCCCACCTGGGTGGCCATCTCGTCGAGGGCGGCAACCGCAGGCACAGATTCGTCCGCCAGCTTGGCCAGCCCGAAATCGAGCAGTTTGGCGCCCGCCTTGGTGAGCATGACGTTGCCCGGCTTCAGGTCGCGGTGCACGATGCCCTGGCGGTGCGCCTTGTCGAGGGCGTCGGCGATCTCGATGGCATACTTCAGCACCTGCTGGGGTGGCAGCGGGCCGTGCTCCAGCTTCTGCTCCAAGGTCTCGCCCTCGATGTACTCCAGCACCAGGAAGTGCACGCCGTCCTGCTCGCCGACATCGTGGAGGGTGCAGATGTTGGGATGGCTGAGGTTGGAGATGGTGCGGGCCTCGCGCTCGAAGCGGTCGCGCAGCTCGGGGCTGTGGCTGACCCGGTCGGGCAGCACCTTGATGGCGACCGGGCGGTCCAACCTCGTGTCGCGGGCCCGATAGACCTCGCCCATGCCGCCGACGCCGGCGGGGGCGACGATCTCATAAGGGCCCAGGCGTGTTCCCGAGGTCAAACTCATTTCTTCAGCTCCGCGGTCCAGTTGAGGACGAGTTGGATGGGCGAGGACGCTTCTGCCGGAAGGGGCGAGTTGACAATGAACTTCTGCCCGCCTGCCAGCACGTCGTAGCGCCAGTTGGCCCCGTCCGAACTCGCCTGGAACAGAGGCGTGATCGCGCCCACCTGGAAATCGTCGCCCCGGATGGTCACCTGCACGGCCATGAGGCGGTTGTCGGGGCCGAAGAAGAATAGTTCGCCCCCGTCCGGCCGCCAACGCGGCTCTGTACCGCCATTCTGCGAGATCTGCCAGCGCGGGCCGGCGGCGGGGAAGCCGGTGACGTAGACCTCGTCACGCCCGGACTCGTCGGACACATAGGCCAGGAAGCGGCTGTCTGGCGAGACCTGCGGCTGGCCTTCGGCGGCCGCGGTGGTGGCGATGGGGATGGCTTCGGCGGAACCCTCGACCGGGACCGCCCACAGGTCCTGCCCTCCGTCTTGTGGCCGGCTGGTGTAGAGCAGATACTTGCCGTCGGGCGACCAGTCGTCCAGGAAGGTCTGAGTGCGTTGGGTGGACCGGACGATGTCCGGAACGCTGCTGCTGCCGACCGTCTTGATGGTGATCTGGTTGCCTTCGATGGAGTTGGAAGCGAAGGCGACGCGCCGGCCGTCCGGCGACCAGGCGCCGGTGAACTCGTCGGCCGAGCCGACGGTGATGCGGCTGCCGGTTCCGTCGGTGGTGTCGAACTGCCACAGGTCGGAGGTGCCGGTGCGCACGTCCACGATGGCGGTCAGCATGTGCTTGCCGTCCGGCGTCAGGCTTGGCTGGCCGGCGTTGAAGTACTCCGCCGGTTCGCCGACTGTGGCCAGCACTTTGCCCTCCCGCGATATCCAGCGCATGCGCGACCGCATCCACTCGTCGCCGGTCTGGTAGGCCAGCACCCCGTTGCTGGAGGCCGAGAACACACCCAGGCTGAAGCGCTCGTCCATGCGCACGTTGCGGTCGATGGTGATGGGTTCGCCGCGCACCTCCAACCGGTCGAGATCGAATTCCTGCGCCACCAGCGCCCCTTCGCGGGCGTACAGCAGGTACCCCGAGGCGTGGACCGGGTTCGACGCCACATCCACGACCCGCTTCAATCCCTTGCCGTCCAGCGAACCCACGAAGATGCCGGGCTCGCGGCCGGCGCCCGCCCCGGAGCTGCGCATGAGGAAGAGGAAATGCTTGCCGTCGGGCAGGAAGAAGGGGTAGCGGTGGGTGTTGTCGCCGCGCTGCGGATCGAAGCTGGTGAGCGGCGTGGGCGTGCCGCCGCTGGCCGAGATGCGCATCAGGGGAGTGGCCGCGCCCGGGCTGTAGATGATCACGCCATCGCGGTTCCAGCTGCCACCGCGGGCGTCGCCCACTTGCGTCAGGGTGAACACCGGTCCACCGTTCACGTCCACCCGCTTCAGCCGGCGGTCGGCAACGAAGCCGATGGAACGGCTGTCGGGCGACCAGAAGGGCCGGGCGGCGCCTGCGGTTCCAGCCAGCGGACGTGCCGTGCCTTCCCGGAGTTCCCGCACCCAGAGCACCTGCTTTCCTTCGCCCTGGCGAGCGGCGAAGACCACGCGCGAGCCGTCGGGAGAGACGGTGACCGGGCCGGCAAATAACAAGGTGGAGGTCAGCGTTGCGCCGTCGGGTGGGAGCAGCACGGCGCGTACCACCGCCGGTGGCGGTTCGCTGCGGCGCGTGACTACCACCAGAGCCGCCACCACCAACAGCAGCGCAGCCGCCAGGGCCCAACCCAGGCGGGCGCTTTTCCAGGGCACACGCGACGCGGTGACCGGCAGCGCGCTCCGCGAGCTCGATTGCGCGATCCACTCCAACTCCGCCTTCAGGTCGCGGGCGGATTGCCAGCGCTCCTCGGGCGCCTTGGCCAGGGCGCGGCGCACCACGTGCTCCAGGCCGGGAGGCGCCAGCGGTTGATGCTCGGTGATGGGCGGCGGCTCCTTCTCCAGGATGGCGGAGGCCACCGAGATGGCGCCCTTGCCGTCTAAGGCAGGCTTGCCGGTGGCCATCTCGTAGAGCACGGCGCCGAGGGCGAAGATGTCGCTGCGGCCGTCGGCCTCCTTGCCCTCCACCTGTTCCGGCGCCATGTACTGGAACGTGCCCACGATGGTCCCACGCTGCGTCACCGGTGTGGTCAGCGTGACCGCGTCGGAATGGGCCGCGGCGAAGGCCTTGGTGGGCTTGGCCAGGCCGAAGTCCATCAGCTTGGCGCCGCCCCTCGTGAGCATGATATTTCCCGGCTTCAGGTCGCGGTGCACCAGACCGGAGCTGTGAGCGCGGTCGAGGGCGTCGGCGATCTGGGCCCCGATCTTCACCACCTGGGAGACGGGGAGGGCGCCCTTGCGCAGGCGGGCAGCCAGGGTCTCGCCCTCCAGGTACTCCATGACCAGGTAGTCGGTGCCGTTCTCGTTCCCGACGTCGAAGAGGGTGCAGATGTACGGATGTTGCAGGGCGGAGATGGCGCGTGCTTCGCGCTCCAGGCGTTGGCGCAGCTCGATGTCGGTGGCCAGGTGGTCGGGAACGATCTTGATGGCGACGGTGCGGTCCAGCCGCGTGTCGCGGGCGCGATAGACCTCGCCCATGCCGCCGGCGCCGGCGGGCGCGACAATCTCATACGGGCCCAAGCGGGCTCCGGTGGCGAGCGTCATGTCGGTTGTTCCCCCACGTCCTGCCGGGCGCGGAGATGCGTGGAAACGGGGCGGCAGGAAGTTGGCGAATTATAGCGCCGCTCCGCCGGCAACAGGCAGCATTGTTGGTTTCGCCATGCCCGATTCAGGAAAGTTCGGCCGCACCCCGAATTGGGCTGCGCCAGCCACATCGCAAGGGAAGGAGCCGTTCGGAGGCTCCAGGCGGAGCGCAAAGGTGGGCAAAAACAAGAATCCCG
>CAYTPH010000198.1:0-5797 GCA_964439635.1 uncultured Terriglobales bacterium | reverse complement strand
GTTCTCGACGAAATCCACTTCAAACGGCGGTTGCGCCTCCTCCAGCGCCTTGCGGTACAGGCCCACGCTGGTGCGCGAGTTCTGCGGCGCCAGGCAGAGCGCGATGGCCTTCTGCGCGCCGGCCTTGGCCATTTCCTTCACCGTTTCGGCGACGAACGGCTTCCAGTTGCGCATGCCCACGTACACCGGCATGCCCAGCAGCCTGGCCGCGCCCTCCGCCTGCTTCCGAGTGAGCGCCGTCAGCGGCGAGCGGCCGATGAGGCCGTAGCGGTGCTTCACCTCGGCGATCACCGCATCCGGGACCGGGCGCCCGCCGGTGATGCGCCGCATGAACTCCGGCACCTCTTCCGGCGAATCCGGGCTGCCGTGCGCCAGCAACAGCGCTGCGATCTTGGGGGTTTCTGGCAAACGCTCAACTCTCACAAGAACTGGCGTCATCCTGAGCGGCTTCAGCCGCGAAGGACCTCGCGTGAACGACGCTGACGCCCGCTCGCGACTCGCGACTACCGGCTCGCGACTTCCTTCATCGAGAACTCCCGCACGAACTCCACCAGCGCCTGCACGTTCTCCACCGGCGTCTCCTGCAGGATGCCGTGGCCCAGATTGAAGATGTGCCCCGGACGGCCGCCGGCGCGCCGCAGCACGTCGTGCGCGCGCTCGCGGATCAGTTTCTTGTCGGCGAACAGCAGCACCGGGTCCAGGTTGCCCTGCACCGCGCCCTTCCAGCTCAGGCTCTCCCACGCCTGGTCGAGGGGGATGCGCCAGTCCACGCCGATGACCTCGGCCTCGGTCTCGGCCATGTGCGGCAGCAGCGTCGCCGAGTCGGTCCCGAAGTAGATGATGGGCACGCCGGTGCGCTTCAACTGCCGCACCAGCGACTTCACGTGCGGCAGCACGTACTCGCGGTAGTCCTCCACGCTCAGGCAGCCGACCCACGAATCGAAGACTTGCAGGGCGTCGGCGCCGGCGCGGGCCTGCTCCGCCGTGTACTCCGCCAGCACGCCCACGATCTTGGTCATCAGCTCGTCCCACAGCTTGGGCGTGCGGTACATCATCTTCTTGGTGTGGACGTAGTTGCGCGAGCCGCCACCCTCGATCATGTAGCTGGCCAGGGTGAAGGGCGCGCCACAGAAGCCGATGACCGGCAGCTTCGTCCCGAAGTGCGCCACCACCTTGCGGATGGATTCGGAGACGTACCCCAGGTCGGCGGCGCGGTCGGTACGCAGCGCGTGCACGTCCTTGGCCTCGCGGACCGGATGCTCGATCTTGGGGCCTTCGCCGGCCTCGAAGCGGAAGGGCAGGTCCATGACCTCCAGCGGCAGCAGCAGGTCGGCGAAGATGATGGCCGCGTCCACGTCCAGCTTCTCGGCGGCCTCGATGGTCACCTGCGCCGCCAGCTCCGGCTTCTTGCAGATCTCGATGAGGGAATGATGTTTGCGGACGGCGCGGTACTCGGCCATGTAGCGGCCGGCCTGGCGCATGAACCACTGCGGCGTCACGTCCACCGGTTGGCGCTTGCAGGCGCGCACGAAGCGGGAATTGGGGGCTGACATGAATCTCTACTCTACCATCCGCCGCCGCACCTTCGCGTGACCTCCGAACGCCTTAACGTGACCTGCATCACATCGTAACGCCGGCGTCCCGCCGCCTGTATGGAGGGCACCCCGCCCTCGCAATCCGTGCGTATCGGTTTCAATCCGTGAAATCCATGCCCGCTTTTCCCTGTGCTCTCCGGCCGTTCTCCGCGTCCTCTGCGGTTAGAATCTTTTTCTCGAACCCTGAATGACCCCCTACCGCGGCCGCATCGCGCCTTCGCCCACCGGCCTGCTCCACCTCGGCCACGCCGCCACTTTCTGGACGGCCTACCAGCGCTCACTTCTGCACGGCGGCACGCTCATCTTCCGCAACGAAGACCTCGACCCGCAGCGCTCCAAGAGCGAGTTCGTAGAAGCGATGTTCGAGGATCTACGCTGGTTGGGGATTGAGTGGCAGGAGGGTTCCGATATCGGCGGACCCTACTCTCCTTACGAGCAGAGCCGCCGCCGCGGCCACTACCTGGCTGCCTGGCGCGCGCTGCGCGACCGTGGGTTCATCTATCCCTGCGCTTGTTCCCGCAAGGAGCTGGCGCAGGCAGCCGCCGCGCCCCATGACGACAACGATGAACCTCTCTACCCCGGCACCTGCCGGGCGCGCGTCACCGAAGCCACGGACTACGCTACTCCCGCCGGTGTGAACTGGCGTTTCCGCGTCCCCGACCGCGAGGAGATACCCTTCACCGACCTGCACCTTGGCCCGCAGTCATACGTCGCCGGCCATGACTTCTCCGATTTCGCCGTCTGGCGCCGCGACGACGTCCCCGCCTATCAGCTCGCGGTCGTGGTCGACGACGCCGCCATGGGCATCACCGAAGTGGTCCGCGGCGCTGACCTGCTCAAGTCCACCGCCCGCCAGTTGCTGCTCCTCCGCGCGCTCGGCTACGACCCGCCCGCCTACTACCACTGCGACTTGCTCACCGACGAGCGCGGCCAGCGCCTGGCCAAGCGCCACGACGCCCTCAGCCTGCGCGCCCTGCGCAATGCAGGGGTTTCCCCCGCCCAGGTTCTCGCTCGCTTCCCGTTGCGCTGATCAAGCGTTCACTCGCGGGCGGACGTGTGTCACAATTCGCCCGCCCCAAGAGCCACCGTGGAACCGGAGAGGGAGACCGCAGCTACTGATGTCCACACCTGGCCTGGCCAAGGCGCTTGCACGTCTGCAGGAGCTCTACAACCGCAATCTCTTCCAGCAGGCCTATCGCGCAAGCCTCGACTGGTGGCGCCCGGAGACGAAGATCGAGAGTCTCTCCGTCTCTGAACTGGTCTTGGGCGGACGCCTGGCCGCGCGCCTCGGTGGTCTCCGGCTCTCGCGCTGGCTGCTGTGCGCGGCCTGGGAGCGCGATCCGGGGAACCCGGCGGTCCGGTACTACGCCAGCGATTTCCGTGGCCGTCGCTGGATGGTGGTCGACCAACTCCGCGCGTTCGCGGCGCAACCCGATCTTGGCGGCGACGACCCCGCCCTCCGGGCAGCTTGGCTCGCCTCCCACGGCTGGGGGTGGGCCTCGATGCGCGACTTCGCCCGCGCCCACGAATGCGTCCGCATGGCCCGTGCCTTGCTCCCGGAGGATAGCTGGACCTCCACCTGCGAGGCCGAGGTATACGCCCAGGCCGGCCGCTGGCACGATGCGTTGCGCTGCGCGGAGCACGCCTGGGAGCTCAATCCTGGCGCCAGCTACACGGCCCAGGCGCTTGGCAGTGCGCTCATGAACCTGGGGCGCGTTGCCGATGCAGCCGACCGCCTCTCTGCGGCCGCCGAAACCACCGAGTCCTACCAGGTCGCTCATCTTGCCTGCTGGTACCTATGCGCGCAGAGCGAGACGGAAGAGGGGGAAGCCCGCGGCGCCATCCTGGAGCGCGCTCGTGCCCTGTCACAGCGGGTCCCCGCACTGGCGCCGCTGGCCGACCGCGAGACGCGCGCCCTGTTCGCCCGCATGCACCTCGACGTCGCGGAGCAGTGTGACGACCGCGCCGGGGTGGAGCGATGGTCGGCGGAGGCCCGCTCGCCGTACCACCGCAAGGTGCTGGCCAACCTGCGCGCCAATCCTGGCGGCGTTCGCATCCGCCTGCCTTACCGGCGGACGCTGCAGAAGTTCGAGACCTGCATGCCCAGCAGCATCGCCGCAGCCATGGCGGCCATGGGCGTGCATGTCTCGGCCGAGAAGATGGCCGCCGAGGTGACCTTCGGGGGAACCCCGGACTGGGCCGCCGCCGAGTGGCTGGAGCAGCGCGGCTTCGTGGTCCGGTATTTCACAGTCACTTCCGAGGTCGCGCGCCGGCTGCTGCAGCACGGCCTCGCGTTCGTCCTCTCCTGGCAGGCCGATGATTCCTCGCACGCGGTCGCCGCAGTCGGCCTCGACGAAGCCGCCGGCACGCTCCTGGTCCACGATCCCATGTCATTCCGCCTTTGCGAGTACCTGCTGGACAGCATCGGGAACACTCAGGCCCCCTTTGGTCCCGAGGGCATGCTGCCGCTGCCGGCGGAGAAGGCGGTTCTGGCCGACCGGCTACTCCCGCCGGAAGCGGCCGTCGCCGCCCTTTCCCGCGATTACGACCGCGCTCTCCGCCTGCACGGGCTCTCCGCCGCCGAACCTCTGCTGGCCCAACTGGTGCAACGCTTCCCAGCCCACCCGGGCACACGCTTCCTCCAGGGGGTACACGCCGCCGCCGGCGGCCACGCCGGACAGGCTATGAAGGTGTTCGAAGGCCTGCTCAACGAGTTCCCCGGGTGCCCGCTGCTTCGTTCCCACCTGCTTGCCGCCGGCCGGACGCTCGGCAACACGGCCCTCGTCCGCCAGATCCTCCGGCAGGTGGTAGAGAGCGGGGCGATCCCAGGCGTCCATTCGCAGCAGGATTGGACGTATCCTCCGCCGCGCTACGTCTGGGAGTACGCCGACCTCCTGCGGCTCTCGGCCGCCACCCGCAGCCGCGCCCGCTCGCTGCTTCGTTCCGTGCTCCACCGCGTCCCCACCTCCGCCGATGCCTGGCACACGCTCGGCGACCTTTTCTGGTCGGAACTGGACACCGACGGCGCCCTGCTGGCGTACCGCGTCGCCTCCTGCCTCGCCCATCACAACGAGCATTACGCTGCGGCCTACGCTGGCTCACTCGCCTGGCTGGGACGCGAGGAGGAGGGGCTGGCCTGGTTGCAGGCGCGCGTGGATGCGTTCGCCGCCTCGCCGCAGGCCGTCTCCACCTGGATCACCTGGATCAGCGAATTGGAGCGCCGCGGCCATCCCGAGCGCGCCCTTGCAGCCTGCCGGCGCGCATTGGAGCAGCACGCCACGGTCCCCGAACTGGTCGGCTTCGCCGTGGCCTTCCTGGCGCGCATGGGTCACTGGCAGCAGGCCGAGGAGCGGCTCTCGGCATTGTCGGGCTTCGGCCCGAGCTATGCCGCCTACGAGGCGGCGTTGGAGTTCCACCGCATGCGCGGCGATCTGGCCCGCGCCCTGGAGTTTGCCCATCACGGAGTGCGGGAGTTCCCCCGCTCCACTCCGGCGCGCAGTGCCTTGCTCGACCTTGTCAGCGCCCGCGATGGTCCTTCCGCCGCGTTTCGCCTCGCCGGGGAATGGCTCGCCCGGTATCCTGCCAACGAAGAGATCGAGGAGTTGTACCTGCGGCAGGCGCGCGCGGCCGCGGCCGACAATGGGAAGAGCTACGCCGTGCTGCTTCGCCGCCTGCGCCGCAACCCCGACGACGCCTGGGCTTGGCGCGAGTTGACCTTCACCGCCATCGACCAGTACGAGACCACGTCCGGCCGCACCGGCGAACGCATGGCACGCCGCATCGAGGCCTTTCTCGCAGAATGCGACCGCACCGCTCCCGAGGACCCCGCCACGCTGCGCGCCAAGGCAAAGTGGCTCGCCAGCCGAGGCCTGTGGCGCGAGGCCGTCAATGCCTTCCTTGCCGCGATAGATGCCGATCCCGCCGAAATCTACAGCTACCAACAGGCCTGGTGGTGCTCCACCCGCTTCGATCGCGGCGAGCGCCACCGCTTGTGGGAGATCCTGGAGCCCAAGCTGCTCCAGGCGCCCGGCCGCCTGACCATCGCTCGCGAGATGATGGGGCTGCTTGCCCAGCGCTTGGGCGCGCGCCTCATCGCTGGCCGCGCCTATAGCGGCCCCCGCGATTCCGCCTTGCTCGCACTCCAGATCGGCGCCCTCGTCGAGGCCGCCCGCCTCGAGCACGACCTGGAGATCGCCGAAGCC
>CAYTPH010000197.1:0-5813 GCA_964439635.1 uncultured Terriglobales bacterium | reverse complement strand
ACAGTTCCTTGGTGTTGTAGCGGCCCTCGAGGTTGACGGCGCGCGTGCTCCAGTTGTCCTTCTCGCGGGGAACGAAGTCGCCGCGCTCCAGCAGCAGGATGCTCAGCCCGGAGGGCGCGAGTTTGTAGGCAAGGGTGCCGCCGCCGGCCCCGCTGCCGATGATGATTACGTCGTAATGTCTCACTACGCGCCTCCAAGCGCGGGCATGTTGGCTCCGCAGAAGATGCAGCGTTTCTCATTGGCGTGATGGAGCTTGCAGCACTTCACCGCCTGCTTGCCGCGACGCCACAGGTAGAACTCGGCCGCAGCCAGCATTCCCAGCGGCGGGGCCGTCAAGTACACGAAGAAGGCATCCCAGACTTCCGCCGACCACGCCGAACCGAACGTACGCGCCGGGTTCATGCTCATGCCGGAGAAGGGTGCTTCCAGGGTGATGTAGGTCGCGACCAGCGCACCCGCGAACAGCCCGGTGTAGCGGTCCAGTCGGTGGTGGTTGGAGAAATAGAGGACCGCGGACATCATCCCGAAAGCGATCAGGAACTCCGCCCCCAGCGCCACCTTCCAGCCGTACACACCGGGGACGGTGACCACGTAGCGGACCGCTGGATCGGCTACGAACCTGCCCGCGATGTGAGCCACCAGGACAACGCCGAGGCCGGCTCCCAGGAATTGGGCAAGGCCGTAGAAGAACGCATCCCAGCCCTTGATCTTCCCTAGCCGGAAGAAGGTCAGCGTCACCGAGGGATTGATGTGTGCTCCCGACTGCTTGCCCCAGGGGGAATAGATGATGGCGGTAGCGGTAAGCCCCATGGACAGTCCCATGAGCAGCCGGCGAAGCAGTTCGGAAGAGACCGCCTGCCTTACCGGCGAGCCTGGGTGCTCATACAACGCCCCGAACAGGCACGCGGACACCATGAACGCTCCCAGTCCTGCCGCCTCCATCAGGTACTCCGGCCAATGCCGTGCCAGGGCCTGGGCAGCGCCGAGCGGCCGAGCGGCAGCAGGCATTGCTTGCGGGGCGGTTTGGGTCGCAGGTTGCGGGGTCATGGTGCTCTGGCCTGCGCATCAGATGCCCCACCCCTCCGGAGGTGACAAAACGGCCGGTGGATTCCCGGCTGTAACTTTCGCCGGCCCCGGACATCCGACCGGAAGGGTGAAAGGCCGCCCGGTTTCGTGGGCCAGGCCCTATAATGATGGCGCTCCGCTCCTCGACAGTACCGGTGAAGGCCGCGGGCAGGCAGCCCGCGTTCCCGGCCGACCTGTCGCAGCAGGCGCGGACCACAGGAACCCGCGTGACCGCGCCCAAGGCCCAGCCTGCTCCCGACGCCGAACTCTTACTCATCGACCGGGTGTGCGCGGGCGAGAAGGAGCTGTTCTACAACCTGATCCAGCCTTACGAGCGCGCCCTCTTCCTGGCCGCGCATTCCGTGCTGCAGAACGAGGCCGATGCGGAGGAGGTGGCGCAGGAGGCGGTGCTGAAGGCCTTCACCCACCTGAAGGACTTCCGCCGCGAGTCCAAGTTCAGCACCTGGCTCATCCAGATCACCATCAACGAAGCGCGCATGAAGCGGCGCAAAGACCGCCGCAGCCTCTACGAGTCCATCGACCAGGGACAGGAGTCCGACGAAGGCGATTACATCCCCATGGATTTCGCCGATTGGCGCGAGATCCCCAGCGAGGAGCTGCACCGCAAGCAGCTGCGGCAGGCGCTGCAGAAGGCCATCGCCGCGCTGCCGCCCATCTACCGCGAAGTGTTCATGCTGCGCGACATCCAGCAGATGAACATCGCGGATACCGCCAAGGCCCTCGGCATCACCGAGGCCTCGGTCAAGACGCGCCTGCTGCGCGCACGGCTCCAGGTGCGCGACGCGCTCGCTCCCGGCCTCGACGGCGGGTGGTCGTTCGGCGAAGGCAACTGGAAAAAAGTGAGGCCCTGGTAGTGGCGACCATCGAAATCAGCTGTCTGGAAGTGTGGCGCGAGATCTCGAACTACCTCGAGGGCGACGTCGACCCCGAGCTGCGCCGGCGCATCGAGGAGCACGTCAAGGTCTGCGAGCACTGCACCGCCATCCTGGACGGCACCCGCAACGTCATCCGCCTGGTCGCCGACGGCGACATCCTCGACCTGCCTGCCGGCTTCAGCGACCGCCTGCGCAAGCGCCTGGATCAAGAAGGCTAACCCGCGGCCGCGACCTGCTTTGCCTCCGGAAGGTCCTCCACCATCATCCTCGGCGGCGAGGCGTTGCTCATGAACCACTCGATCTTCCATCCATCGGCGTGCTTGCGCCAGCACTGCAGATAACGGTCGGTATGGCGCTGCGGCTCCCCGCCGGCTTTCGGCGTCAGCGTGAACTTGTGCCAGCCCCACTCCGCCGCCACCTCGCCGTGGATGGCGAAATCGCCGATCACGACCACGAGCTGCACATCGTACTGGCGGAATAGTGCCCTCAACCGGACGCGCAGCGCCTGGTGCGCATCGGGACCGTAGAAGCTGGGCACGCCTTCGCTGAAGTCGCAGTACCCGGGACCGAACATGCGCAGGACGCGCTCGACGTCGCCGGTGTTGAAGCCTTCGCGGTACTCGGTCTTGGCCGAGTTCAGAACGTAGTGCTCGTCCATCTCCAGCCTCCGGAGGAGACAGAGCCTAGCACACTCGCGCCGGGCGGAAGTTAGCCGGCTAGCCCTGCAGCCACCAGGCGAAGCTGCAGGCGGGCGCTGAAGCCCGTGGGCAGATCGAGGACTCCGGCATGGTTGTAAAGCCGAACGACGTTGCCCATGCCGTCGAAGACCGCGGTGCACAACCGGCACCCTTCGAGGTGCGCGGCAATGCGCGCGCGCAGATCCGGCGTGACGTCGTCCTCGAGGTAATTCGAGAGCTCCCGCCGTACGTCTTCGCAACTGAGGATGATGGCGTCCACTGTCATTCGGGCAGCGCCGTTCGACACGCCACCGTTGCATCCGATGCGCGACCCATGCAGAAGTGACACGCTCGCCGCGGCCCGCCGTCGTGTAACTTCGCATTCCCTTCCGCATCCTACGACCGCGCCAGGAAAGCCGCAGCGCAACAGGGGCCGATCGAAACCCGATGGTCGAGGATCGTTAACGATCCACATCGTCGCCCGGCGGACCTGCGCAAATCACTCTACAGAGGAAAGCGGATGAAACTGAATCGTGTTCTCGGGCTCCTCCTTCTCGTGACCTTCGTCTCGGCGTTCTCGCTGGGCGCGTTCGCCGCCGACATGCAGATGGCGCACACCTCCAGCCAGTTCCAGGGGCCGAAGGCCAACAAGGGCACCGTCACCCACAGCAAGAAGGACGGCAAGCACGTCCTGACGCTCTCGGACGACTTCGTCGTGCCCGACACTCCCGACCCGCATTGGCAGGTCGTGGACTCCAAGGGCACCGTCTACCAGCTCGACAAGCTGAAGATCAAGTCCCTCATCGGCGACAAGGAAAAGCGGGAGATCACTCTGCCCGGCTACATCCAGGACGTCGCCAAAGTGCAGATCTGGTGCGCCTGGGCGGAAGCCAACCTGGGTGAGGCCTCGTTCAGCGCCCCGGTGAAGTAACCGCTTCGCCGTACAACCCTCGGCCGCGCCTGCGTCAACCAGCGCACCGCGCGGCCTGTTTCAAATCTCGGGATCGGAAGGACGCGCCATGCGCAAGCTGCTCATCAACGCCCTCTTGACTGCCATCTTTCCCACGCTCGTCGCCGCACAGGTGGCGGAGAAGAAATCGCTCAACCTGGAAGGCGCGCGCAAAGTGATCGCGGCCGCTCAGGGCGAGGCCAAGCGTCTGAACGCCCCCGGCGGCGTGATCGCCGTGGTGGACGACGGCGGCAACCTCATCGCCCTGGAGCGCCTGGACGGCACCTTCGCCGCCGGCGCCAACATCTCCATCGGCAAAGCTCGCACCGCCGTGCAGTTCAAGCGGCCCACCAAGGCTTTCGAGGACATCATCCGCAACGGCCGCACCCCCATGATCGCCCTCAACGACTTCACGCCTCTTCAGGGTGGCGTGCCGGTGATGGTGGACGGCCAAGTGGTGGGCGGGGTGGGCGTCAGCGGCGCCGCCAGCGCCCAGCAGGACGAGGAGCTGGCCATCGCGGGGGCGAATGCCCTCGCTTCGGCTCGGGCCGCCTCAGGTCCGGTGGAATATTTCCCCGCGAAAGATGTGGATGCCGCCTTCTCCAAGGGCGCGGTGCTGCTCAACGGCGACATGCGCAACTACATGGTCCACGCCAGCCGCCGCGACAAGCCCGGCATGGCCGAGGTCCATGCCCGCGATGCCGACATCATTCACGTGCTCGACGGCAAGGCCACCTTCGTCACCGGAGGCTCGGTGGTGAACGGCAAGAACGTTGCCGACGACGAGCTGCGTGGCGACTCCATCAATGGCGGCGAGACTCGCGAACTGGCCAAGGGCGACGTCGTGGTCGTCCCCGCCGGAACGCCCCACTGGTTTCAGCAGGTCAACGGCCCGTTCCTTTATTACGTCGTGAAGGTGCGCTGATGAGGTTCGCGGAAATGTCTCTCGCAAGAAGGAGCGCCGCCGCAATCGGCAGCGCTGTCGCCCTGACTCTTCTCTTCACATCACCGCTAATCTTCGCCGAAACGCCTCCCCTGCCCTCCCCCGGCGCAGCGGTGGCAAGCGTGGACCTGGCGACGGACGAGGGCACGCGGCTGGTCAACGGCGAATGGCGCTACAGCGATGTGAAGATCGTCGAGGCCGATTTCCGCTCCGCCGGACCGGACAACCAACCGTCCGGCGGCCACGTCCGCACTTACGACTTCACTCCTCACGCCGGCGCCGCCGGCTTCGATGACTCCGCCTGGGAGGTGATCGCGCCCACCACCCTCAGCGCTCGCCGCGGCAATGGTCGCCTCTCCTTCAACTGGTACCGCCTGCGCTTTACCGTTCCCGAGCGTGTCGGCGATTTCTCGACCGCGGGCTCGACTCTGGTTTTCGATACCTCGCTCGACGACTACGCCGAGGTCTGGGTGAACGGCGAGCTGGTCCGCGCGCCCGGCCAGTCCGGCGGCAGCGTGGTCGCCGGCTGGAATGCCGATAACCGCCTGGTGGTGGCCCGCAACGCGCAGCCCGGGCAGAAGGTCCAGCTCGCCATCTTTGGCGCTAACGGGCCGCTCTCCAATCCGCCGACCAACTTCATCTGGATGCGCCACGCCCGCCTGGAATTCCATCGAGGCTCGAAAGAACCCTTCGCCATCGCCCCGGCCGAGGTGAATGTCGAGGTCGTGCGCCTCGACCCGGCCATCAACGACATCATCGGGCTTAACCCCAAGGTGCATAAGCTCGCCGAGGGCTTCACCTTCACCGAGGGGCCGGTGTGGGTGCCGCAGGGCAAGTACCTGCTCTTCAGTGATCCCAACGAGAACCGCATCTACAAGTACACCGCCGACGGCCAGCTCTCGGTCTTCAAGGAGAAGAGCGGCTACGACGGTTCCGACATCGCCGAATACCGCCAGCCCGGCTCCAACGGCCTGGCGCTGGATGCACAGGGCCGTCTGACCATCGACCAGCACGGCAAGCGGCGCGTGGTCCGCATCGAGCCCGACGGCCGCGAGACGGTTCTGGCCGACCGCTTCGAAGGCAAGCGCCTCAACAGCCCCAACGACCTCGTCTACCGCTCCGACGGCGCGCTCTTCTTTACCGACCCGCCCTTCGGCCTGCCCAAGTTCCACGACGACCCGCGCCGCGAGCTGCCCTTCACCGGCGTCTTCTCGCTGCGCCAGGGCAAGCTGCGCGCGCTCGACACCACTCTCAGCGGGCCGAACGGCATCGCCTTCTCGCCC
>CAYTPH010000196.1:0-5815 GCA_964439635.1 uncultured Terriglobales bacterium | reverse complement strand
CATCACCGTGCCCTTGTGGGCGATGGCGGCCTTCAGCATGTTGAAGAGCTGCTTCTTGTCGCCGGAAAAGGAGCGGCCGACGAAGCTGGCGCCCAGCTGGATGGCCAGGGCGCAGGTGTCGATGGGGGGCAGGTCGTTGATGACCCCGGTCTTCAGCTTGGAGCCGAGGTCGGCGGTGGCGGAGAACTGCCCCTTGGTGAGGCCGTATACGCCGTTGTCCTCGATGATGTAGATCATCGGCAGGTTGCGCCGCATGAGGTGGACGAACTGGCCGATGCCGATGGAGGCGGAGTCGCCGTCGCCGGAGACGCCCAGGGCGACCAGGCCCTTGTTGGCCAGCATGGCCCCGGTGGCGATCGAGGGCATGCGCCCGTGCACCGAGTTGAAGCTGTGGGAGCGGCTCATGAAGTAGGCCGGGCTCTTGGAGGAGCATCCGATGCCGCTGAGCTTTACCACGCGCTCCGGCGTGACGCCCATCTCGAACATGGCGTCCACGATGCGCTCGGAGATGGCGTTGTGGCCGCAGCCGGCGCACAGGGTGGTCTTGCCGCCCTTGTAGTCGAGCACGGCCAGCCCGATGCGGTTGGTCTTGGGTTCCGGATTCGCGGTCGGTGTGCTGGCCATCACTTTCCCTCCATGGATACCAGTTCGTCGGTGACGCTGCGGGCGTCGAGCGGCAGCCCGTGGATGTGGGCGATGGAGCGCAGCTTGGTGATGCGCTCCGGCGTGAGGTCGAGCCGCAGCAGGTCGAACATCTGGCGGTCGCGGTTCTGCTCCACCACGTACACGCGCTCGTGGCGATCGATGAAGTCGACCACCTCCTTGGTGAACGGGTAGGCACGGAGCCGCAGGTAGTCGGCCTCCAGCCGGTACTCGTCGCGCAGCTGGTCGCGGCTCTCCAGGATGGCCCAGTGGGAGGTGCCGTAGGCGATGATGCCGACCTTCGACTTGCCGTCGCCCAGCACCTCAGGCTTGGGGACGAAGGAGCGGGCGGTCTCGAACTTGCGCGCCAGGCGTTCCAGGTTGCGCTCGAAGTCGTCGGGACGCTCGGAGTACTGCGCCTTTTCGTTGTGGCCGCTGCCGCGGGCGAAGTAGGCGGCGGCGGGATGGTCGGTGCCAGGCAGGGTGCGGTAACCGACGCCGTCGCCGTCCACGTCCTTGTAGCGCGCGAAGCCGCCGAGCCGGTCCAGGTCCGCCTTCGACAGCACCTTCCCACGGTGGATCGGCTTGGACGGGTACTGGAAGGGGTCGCTCATCCAGTTGTTCATCCCCAGGTCGAGGTCGGACATGACGAAGACGGGCGTCTGGAACCGCTCCGCCAGTTCGAAGGCCTCGATGCCGAAGTCGAAGCACTCGCTCACCGAGTCGGGGATGAGCATGATGTGCTTGGTGTCGCCATGCGACAGGACCGCGGTGGAGAGGATGTCGCCCTGCGAAGTGCGGGTGGGCAGGCCGGTCGAAGGGCCGACCCGCTGGATGTTCCAGATGACGGCGGGGACTTCGACGTAGTAGCCCAGGCCGACGAACTCGGCCATCAGCGAGATGCCGGGGCCAGAGGTGGCGGTCATGGAGCGCGCGCCCGCCCACCCGGCGCCGAGCACCATGCCCACCGCGGCGAGCTCGTCCTCGGCCTGCACGATGGCGAAGGTGGCCTTGCCATCCTGGATCCGGTATTCCTTCATGTAATCGATCAGGGACTCGGCCAGCGAGGACGACGGCGTGATGGGATACCAGGCGACCACGGTGACGCCCCCGAACATGGCCCCCAGGGCGCCGGCGGTGTTGCCGTCGATGATGATCTTGCCGGTGGTCTTGTCCATGCGCTGGACATAGAAAGGATCTGCCTTGGTCAGGTTCGCCTTGGCGTAGTCGAAGCCAGCCTGCACGGCCGCCAGGTTCAAATTCGCGGCCTTCACCTTGGCGGCAAACTGCTTGCGGATGGCCTTCTCCACCTCCGCCATCTCGATGTCGAGCAGGTGCGCCACCACCCCGACGTAAATCATGTTCTTGACCAGCTTGCGCAGCTTGGGCTCGGGACAGACCGGGGCGACCAGCTTGTCGTAGGGCACCGCGTAGAAGGTCAGGTCGTTGCGGACGGTGTTCAGGTTCAGGGGCTCATCGTAGACGACGGCGGCGCCGGGAGAGAGCGACTTCACGTCATCGAGCGCCGTCTCCGGATTCATCGCCACCAGCATGTTCACTTCCTTCTTGCGGGCGATGTAGCCGTCCTTATTGGCGCGGATGGTGTACCACGTCGGCAGGCCGGCGATGTTCGAGGGGAAAAGGTTCTTGCCGGAGACCGGGATGCCCATCTGGAAGAGACTGCGAAGGAGGACGCTATTGGACGACTGCGACCCGGAGCCGTTCACCGTGGCGACCTGGATGCTGACATCGTTGACGATGCGCTTCCCTTCCGCCTGGCGTCCGGCTTCCTGGACCGCGAGATCACTGGTTGCCATTGAAACGTGGTTCCTTTCCTGCCGCTACTGCGCGATTCGGATGTGGAGTCGGGAATCCGAACCTTACATTTTACCTCACACGAGCGTGTGACGTAATCCCTCCGGTGCATCGAACCTCTGCGCGGATGCGGGAAGACAGCGGCGCACAGCCGGGGGCGGCTGTGGCCCAAGTCTCAGGCGATGCGGAAGAACTGCGCCATCTGGCGGAACTTGGCGTAGCGGGCTTCGAGGAGGGCGGCGGGCGCTTGCGATCTAATCTCGGCGAAGTGCTTCTGTAAAGCCTCATCGAGCAGGCGTGCGGCCTCTTCGTGGTTGTTGTGGGCGCCGCCGGGGGGTTCCGGCACAACGTCGTCCACGCAGCCGAGTTCGCGCAGGTCCTTGGCGGTGATGCGCAGCGCCTGAGCGGCCAAGTCCTTCTTGGCGGAGTCGCGCCACATGATTGAGGCGCAGCCTTCGGGCGAGATGACCGAGTAGATGGTGTTCTCCATCATGAGGACGCGGTCGGCGATGGCGATGGCCAGCGCGCCGCCGCTGCCGCCTTCCCCGGTGATGGTGGTGATGATGGGAACCGTCAGGCGCGCCATCTCGCGCAGGTTGCGCGCGATGGCCTCGGCTTGGCCGCGCTCCTCCGCCCCCAGGCCGGGGTACGCGCCCGGCGTGTCCACGAAAGTGAAGATGGGCCGGTGGAACTTCTCCGCCACGCGCATGCAGCGCAGCGCCTTGCGGTAGCCCTCGGGGTTGGGCATGCCGAAATTGCGGTACACCTTCTGCTTGGTGTCGCGGGCCTTCTGGTGCCCGATCACCATCACTTCTTCGCCATGGAACCGGGCCATGCCGCAGACGATGGCGGGGTCGTCGGCAAAGCCGCGGTCGCCGTGGATCTCGCTCCAGTCGGTGAAGATGCGCTCCACATAGTCCAGGGTATAGGGCCGCTGCGGGTGCCGGGCCAGCTCGGTGGTGTGCCACGCCGACATGTGGGCGTAGATCTGCTGGCGGAGGGAATCGACCTGGGTGTGGAGCTGCTGCAGCTGGCGGCGGGCTTCCTGGTTGTCGCCGGCGGCGGTCTCCAGCTCGGAGATCTGCCGCTCGATGTTCTCCAGCTCGCGCCGCGCTTTGGTCGCAGTGTCCATATCGGTGACGGGGCTAGCCGCTACTGCCACGACGGACTCCCTTCAGGATGCCGGCTGCCTTTCAATCGATGATGCGAACGCTGCCGCGCCCGCACAGCTCCTCGACACGGGCGATGAAGCCCCGATCCGGGTGCACATTATAGCCCTCAGCCTCCATCACCACCATGTAGTCGCCGGCACGTTCCACGTCGAACAACACCTTGGCTTCGCCGCGCCGCTCGGAGCAGAGCGAGTGCAGCGCGTCCACGGTGGCTTCGGTGGCGGTCTCCAGAGGCACGCGGATGCGCAGCGAGCGCGGCAGCTTGGCCTTGGCCTCCTCCAGCGGGACGATGTCGCCCACCGTCAGCTTGGCGCTGCTGCCCTCTTCCACCCGCACACCCGCCTGGACCAGCACCGGCACTTCCAGCTTCACCTTGTCGCCCAGGCGGCGGTAGGCCTCGGGAAAGACGATGAGGTCCACCGAGCCCTCCATGTCCTCGAGGGTGCCCTGGGCGTACAGGTCGCCCTTCTTGGACTTGAGCACGCGCAGGTTGCCGATGATGCCGGCGGTGTGGATCTCGTCCTTGCCGGTGGACTGCTTCATGGCGGCGATGGCATTGGTGTCGAGCGCGTTGAAGTCCAGCAGCTTCTCCCGGTACTTCTCCAGAGGGTGGCCGGTGATGAAGAAGCCGAGGATCTCCTTCTCGCTCTGCAGGCGTTGGTGCTCGTCCCAGTCGGGGATGTCGGGGAGCCTGTCGTTGGCGGCGGGTGCGGCAGCCTCCTCGCCGAAGGAGATGAACAGGCCGTGCTGCCCGCTTTCGGCGTCGCGCTGCGCCTTCTGGGCGCGCTCCATGGCTTTGTCGATCACTGCCATGAGCTGCGAGCGGCGGCCCAACGAATCCATGGCGCCGGCCTTGATGAGCGACTCGATGACGCGCTTGTTGAGCAGCCGCAGGTCCACCTTCTCGCAGAACTCGAAGAACGAGCGGAAGCGGCCGTCCAGCTCCTTGCGCGCGGCCAGGATGCTTTCGATGGCGTTGTGTCCGACGTTCTTCACCGCCGCCAGGCCGAAGCGGATGGCAGCGCCGTGGGGAGTGAAGTTGGCGTCGGAGACGTTCACGTCGGGGGGCTCGACCGGGATCCCCATCTCGCGGCACTCGTTGATGTACTTCACCACCTTGTCGGTGTTGCCGGTCTCGGAGGTGAGCAGCGCCGCCATGAACTCGACCGGGTAGTGCGTCTTCAAGTAGGCGGTGTGGTAGGCCAGCAGGGCGTAGGCGGCGGAGTGCGACTTGTTGAAGCCGTACCCGGCGAACTGTTCCATCAGGTCGAAGATCTTCTCCGCCCTGCGGGGCGGGAAGTGGCGTTCAGAGGCGCCGCGCAGGAAGCGCTCGCGCTGCGCCGCCATCTCTTCCGGCTTCTTTTTGCCCATGGCCCGGCGGAGCAGGTCGGCTTCGCCCAGTGAGTACCCGGCCAGGCGGTTGGCGATCTGCATCACCTGTTCCTGGTAGACGATGACGCCCAGCGTCTCCTGCAGGATCTCCTGGAGCTCGGGCAGCTCGTATTCGACCTTCTTGCGGCCCCACTTGCGGTCGATGAAGTCGTCGATCATGCCGCCCTGGATAGGGCCGGGGCGGTAGAGGGCATTCAAGGCGGTCAGGTCCTCGACGGAGCTGGGCTGGTAGCGGCGCAGCACGTCGCGCATGCCGTGCGATTCAAATTGGAAGACGCCGGAGGTCAATGCCCGGTGGAAGACCTTCTCGTAGGTCTCGCGGTCGTCGAGGGGGACCTGCGAGAGATCCATCGCTTCCCCGCGCTGGGCGATGAGCTTGAGCGTGTCCTCGATGATGGTGAGGGTCGTCAGACCGAGGAAGTCCATCTTCAACAGGCCCATCTTCTCGACGGCGCTCATGTCGAAGGCGGTGACGATCTCGTCGTTCTTGGTGCGGTAGAGGGGCACCAGGTCGGTCAGCGGCTGCGGCGAGATGACCACGCCCGCGGCGTGGACACCGGCGTTGCGCACCAGGCCCTCCAGCTTGCGGGCGGTGTCGATCAACTCGCGGACCTGGGGCTCGTTCTGGTAGGCCTGCTGCAACGGCGGAGAATCCTTCAGCGCCTGCTCCAAGGTGATGTTGAGTTGCTGCGGCACCATCTTGGCGATGCGGTCCACGTCGTTGTAGGGGATCTCCATCGCCCGGCCGACGTCCTTGATGGCGGCCTTGGCGGCCATAGTGCCGAAGGTGATGA
>CAYTPH010000195.1:0-5837 GCA_964439635.1 uncultured Terriglobales bacterium | reverse complement strand
GTCCTGGCCGTCGAAGCGGACCGAGCCTGAGGTCGGCTCGATGAGGCGGAGGATGAGGCGGCCCAGCGTGCTCTTGCCGCAGCCCGATTCGCCCACCAGTCCCAGCGTTTCGCCGGCCTGGATATCCAGCGAGACGCCGTCCACGGCGCGCACTTCGCCCCGAAGGTTCGGGGCGACGCCACCGAAGACGGATTCGCCCAGCGGGAAGACCTTCACCAGGTCGCGGACCTCGATCAGCGGCATGGGATCACCGGCGCTGACCGAGCCGCTTGCCCGGCTTCTTGGCTTCGATGGCCGCCTGCACCCGGCGGACGCCCTCAGCGGCGAGAGCGTTGTCGGGGTCGAGCGACTGGGCCATGCGGAAGGTGGCGAGCGCCTTGTGGAGTTGTCCCGCTTCGGCCTGCTGCTTGCCCAGGCGAAGCAGACGGGCGACCGCTTCCTGACGCTGCGTCGGTGTCGCGGTGGCAGAAACGGCAGGCGAGGGCTCCGGAACGGGCGGCTGAACCCGCTGCTCCGATGGAGCTCCCGCGTGGTCGGAGGTTGCAGGTTGAGTGGTGACCGGCTCCGGCGTTTCCGTTTGCACCACCGCTGGAGTAGTGGCGGCGGGTTCGGTCGAGACTGTGGGAGTTTGCGGGGCGACTTCAAGCGGCCGCACCGATTGCTTGCGTCCGGCGAGGATCGCCACCAGCGCCAGCACCGCCAGGGAGATGAACACGTACGTGGGCCAGCGGCGCGGCGCGGGCGGCGGAGGGACGCGGCGAGCAAGACGCTCCGGTCGCGGCGTTGGCAGCATGGTCGGCTTGGCGGCGACGGGAGTGGCGACGCCCATCATGGTTGGTGCCGGCGCCGCCGGTGCGGGCGCTCCGGCGGCCGCGGCCATCTGCGTCGGCGTGATCATCTGGGTGGTCGCGGAGGCGCGCGCGGCGATGGAGGGCCGCGCCTGCCGCAAGGCTTCCAGCATCTCGCCGGCGGTCTGGAAGCGCTGCGTCGGGTCCTTCTCCAGCGCCTTCATCAGCACCTGGGAGATGGCGGGCGGGATGCCGAGCGCCGGCTTGCGCTGGTGCGGCGGCACCGGCGGCGTCTGGATGTGGGCCATCAGCAGGCCCATGGGCGTGTCCGACTGGAAAGGCAGCTCGCCGGTGAGCATCTCGTAGATGACGATGCCGAGCGAGTACAGGTCGGCGCGGCCATCGATCTCTTCGCCGTGCTTGCCCAAGGCCTGCTCCGGCGAGATGTACTGCGGTGTGCCCACGACCATGCCGGTCTGGGTGGCGGTGTAGCCCCCGCCCACATCGATGCCACCCTCGCGCACCTTGGCGATGCCGAAGTCGAGCACCTTGACCAGCTCGCGGCCGTTGGGCTGAGCGACGAGCAGGATGTTGTCGGGCTTGATATCGCGGTGGGTGATGCCAAGCTGGTGGGCGGTAGCCAGCGCCGAGCACACCTGCCAGACGATGTTCAGCACGCGCTCCAGCGGCATGGGGCCGCCGTGCTCGATGGCATCGCGCAGGTTGCTCCCTTGAACCAGCTCCATGACGATGTAGGGGCGGCCGTCGTCGGTCGTGTCGAGGTCATCCACGCGTACGGCGTTGGGGTGCTGGAGCTTGCGGGTGACGACCGCCTCGGTCTTGAAACGGCGGAGGAAGCTGGGATCATCAGCGAGCTTGCTACTCACCACCTTGATGGCGCGCTCCTCGTTGAAGGCGAGGTGGCGGACGCGATAAACGCTGGCCATGCCGCCGGAGCCGATCTTTTCCAGCACCTGGTACTTGTCGCGGATGACCATGCCCTGCAGGAGCTCGGAGGCCGGCC
Source organism: uncultured Terriglobales bacterium (assembly GCA_964439635.1). GTDB lineage: Bacteria > Acidobacteriota > Terriglobia > Terriglobales > Acidobacteriaceae > CAYTPH01. The sequence continues at coordinate 4,025 of CAYTPH010000195.1, read as the reverse complement.
GCAGCACCGACTGGTCCTTGGGGCAGGTGCTGAAATCGGTGGGATAGGTGGCGTGGCAGGTCTCGCAGTACTTCATAGGGCGCTGGCGCATGTTACCGCAAAAACCGCAGTCCGCCACCGCGCGAGAGCCGGGCCTGCAAGCCGCGGGCGACCGCACGTCCTTCCCGCTGTCTGCTACAATTTCCACACGTCTCGCGAGAGAAGCCCATTGGTCGAGCTAGCGCCTTCGATATTGTCGGCGGATTTCGCCCGGCTGGCCGAGGAGGTCAAGGCGGCGGTCGAAGGCGGGGCCACGCTGCTGCACGTGGACGTGATGGACGGGCACTTCGTGCCCAACATCACCATCGGGCCGCCGGTGGTGGCGTCGCTGCGCAAAGCCACCAGCGTTCCCCTGGACGTCCACCTGATGATCGAGAACCCGGACCAGTTCATCCCGGCGTTCGTGGACGCGGGGGCGGACTGGATCTCGGTCCACCAGGAGGCCTGCATTCACCTGCACCGCACGCTGGAGCTGATCCGGTCGAAGGGGGCGCAGGTGGGCGTGGTGGTGAACCCGGCCACGCCAGTGCAGACTTTGGGCGACGTGCTGGAGCTGGTGGACTTCGTGCTGGTGATGTCGGTGAACCCCGGGTTCGGGGGGCAGAAGTTCATCCCGGCGTCGCTGGAGAAGATGCGCAAGCTGGCCACCATGCGCAACGCCAGGGGCGCGAACTTCCGTATCGAGGTGGACGGCGGCATCACGCTGGAGACCATCGGCGAGGCGGTGCGTGCCGGGGCCGAGGTGCTGGTGGCGGGCAACGCCGTCTTCGGCAAGGGCGATGCCCGGCAGAACGCGCAGAAGCTGCTGAAGGCGGCTACCGAAGCCACGCTGCAGCGGGTCTAAGTGGGGTAGAAGGCTCGATCGAGAGTCAATCGAGACGTGGCAAGCTACGTCTCTACCGGGCATCCAAGTTCCGAGGTAGGTACATGAAGCGTCTTCTTCCGATTCTCCTGATCGCGCTGGCCATGCTGTTCACCGCCGGCTGCCGCAAGAACAAGGTCCAGAACCCCATCGCGGACCTGGACACCAAGCAGCCGGACAAGGTGCTGTTCGACCGCGCCATGGAGGCGCTGAAGCGCAATAAGTACGACGTGGCCCGGCTGACCCTGCAGACGCTGATCAACACCTATCCCGACAGCGAGTACGTGGCCCGCGCCAAGCTGGCGGTGGGCGACAGCTGGTACGCCGAGGGCACGTCGGCGGGCCTGGCGCAGGCCGAGATCGAGTACAAGGACTTCATCACCTTCTTCCCCAACATGCCGGAGGCGGCCGAGGCGCAGTTAAAGGTCGCCAACATCCACTACCGTCAGATGGAGAAGCCGGACCGGGACTACACCCACGCCAAGCGCGCCGAGGAGGAGTACAAGCAGCTGCTGCTGCAGTTCCCCGACAGCAAGCTGGTGGCGGAGGCCAAGCAGCGGCTGCTGGAGGTGCAGGAGGTGCTGGCGGAGCGGGAGTTCCGCATCGGCCGCTTCTACTACATGCGCGGGTCGGTGATCGCCTCCATCGCGCGGCTGAAGTCGCTGACCGACGGGTATCCGCTCTACAGCCAGGCCGGCGAGGCGCTGTTCATGCTGGGCAACGCCTACGAGCAGGAAGCGGCCTTCACCAAGAACATGAAGCAGCTGCCGGAAGCGGCGCGGGAGCGACTGACCAGCGACATCCTGGAGCGGGCGGCGGAGGCCTACGCGCGCATCATCACCCGCTACCCGGTCACCGCGCGGGTGGAGGAAGCCAAGCTGAAGCTGCAGGCGCTGGGGAAGCCGGTGCCCACCCCGACCGCCGAAGCCATCGCCCTGAACAAGGCGGAAGAAGAGAGCCGGCAGAGCACCGGGCGATTCGGACGCCTGATGAAGACCTTCCGGCGCAGCCCGGACGTGGCCATGGCCACCAAGGTGGGCGAGCCGACGCTGGTCGAGCCTAAGCAGACCAGCGCGCCGGAGGTGGCGCGCGAGGCCGAGCGCATGATGATCGACGCCATGAAGGGAAGCGGGACGGAGGCGACCGGCGAGGCGCGCATCGAGACCCTGCCCGGAGGCCTAGTGGTCCCGGGACCCAACCAGCCGCCGCCGAGTTCATCGGAGACGCAGACGGAGAGGACGGGTGAGACGCAGGCGCCGCTGCCGCCTCCCACCCAGGTGAACGACGCCGAGCAGGAGGCCCCGCCGGCGGCCGAGGCCACCTCCAGCAGCAGCGACAAGGACAAGAAAGACGACAAGGAAGTCTCCAGCAGCAAGAAAAAGAAGAAGAAGGGGCTGCGGAAGATCATTCCGTTCTAAAACCAAGGCAAAAGGAAGTAAGGAAGAAGGCAAAAGGAGAAAGGCAAACTTCCAGCGAAGTTCTTTTGCCTTTTTCCTTTTTCCGTTTGCCTTCTCCGGCCCAAGTGGGAACGCGCCAGCGCGTAGTTTCCATTGACTTTAGCGGCGCATAACGATACTTTCTCCAGCGGATTCCCCCGCCAACACAAGGACACGCCGTGGCCCTGAAGATCCTCTTAGCCGACGACAGCATGACCGCCCAGAACATGGGCAAGAAGATCCTGACCGATGCCGGCTACGAGGTGGTCGCGGTCAGCAACGGCGCGCAGGCGGTGAAGAAGATCGCCGAGCACAAGCCCGGCCTGGCCATCCTGGATGTCTACATGCCCGGGTACTCGGGGCTGGAAGTCTGTGAGCGGGTCAAGAAGGCGGCCGAGACCGCCGCCATGCCGGTGATCCTCACCTACGGGAAGATGGAGCCGTTCAAGCCCGAGGACGGCAGCAAGGTGGGCTGCGACGGGCTGATCGTGAAGCCCTTCGAGGCCAGCGACCTGCTGGCGGTGGTGAAAAAGATCGAAGACAAGATGGCGGCTGGGGCGGCGCCGCCGGCGGGCGAGCAGTACGAAGAGACCATCAAGATCACCATGCCGGTGGTGGAGGAGTTCAAGGACGCCTCCTACGAGGAGTGGAAGGTCACCGCCGAAGACCACATGGACGAGCAGACCGGGGAAGCGCCGGCGGCGGCGATGGCGATGGAGGTGCCGCAGGAGATGGCGGCAGCGCCGGCGTTCGGCATGGAGGAGATCGGGGAACCGGCGGCGGTGCCGGTAGTCCCGCCCGACCTGGCGGAGACAGCGGCGCTGGAGACTCCGGTGCACGACACGCTGCCCATGGAGCCGGAGGTGCGGCGGACGACGGAGCAGATCGAGCCGGCGCTGCAGGCGGCGATGGGAGCCGCGGCTGCGGCCGCGCCCGTCGCATTCGAGGAATTCGGAGCAGCCGAGCCCGCACCGGCGTTCGAGCCGACCATCGCACCGGCGGTAGCGGAGCCGTCGCCCGTCGCCGCCCCCGGCTTTGAGCCGACGGTGATGCAGGAGGAGATCGCGGTCCACGACAGCGGGCGCGATCCGGCGTTGGTGACCGACAGCGAGGAGCTGGCCAAGTTCACCACCAAGTTCGGGGTGGAAGGCGCGGAGCCGATCAAGGTCGGCGTGGCCGCGGAGATGCCCGAGCTGTACGCCGACGCGCAGGCCCCGGCCGCGCCGGAAGCTGCGCCGGAGAAGCTGGCCGCCGACCTCGACTTCGAGGCGCGCGTGGCCGCCGCGATGCACGGCTACGAAGAGTTCGGCGCGCCGGCGGCCGAGGCGGCGCCCGCGCCCGCAACGGAACCAGTGGCGGAGGCCGCGCCGGTGGAAGAGATCGCCCCGCCCGCACCGGAAGTCCATCCCGAGCTGGTGGAGGAGATGCAGCGGGCGGTGGAGTCCATGCCGGTGGCGGAACCTGAGCCGGCGGCGGCGGCCGAGCCCGAGCCGGAGCCGATAGTCATCGCGGCGCCGGCGGCGGCAGCGCCGGAGAACGCGCCGGATCAGGAGCTGGCCAAGGCCATGGCGGCAGCGGTCGGAGCGTCGGTGGAGCCGCAGATCGTGGCGGCGGTGGGCGAGGCCACCCAAGCGCTGCGCCCGGACCTGATCGCGGAGATCGTGCACGCGGTGAAGGGCTTCACGCAC
>CAYTPH010000194.1:0-5868 GCA_964439635.1 uncultured Terriglobales bacterium | reverse complement strand
TGTACCAGTTGGTGTTGGCATACTGCGGCATATCCAGCCAGGGGAAGCCGCCGTACGGCTGGTTCAGCACGTTCACCTTCACCTCGTTGCTGACCACCCCGATCTGGTTGGTCAGGTTCTCCTGGGTGATGTTCAGGCCGCGCATGCGGTCGGCCTCGGCCCACAGGACCGTCTCCAGTTTATTGGCCGGCACTACCTGGAAGTAGTTGGTGAAGTCGAAGCGCGTGGAGCCGTTCAGCACGCCCCCGTTCTCCTGCACCAGCTTGATGAACTCCATCTTGCCCAGGTTCTCCGACCCCTGGAACATCATGTGCTCGAACAGGTGGGCGAAGCCGGTGCGGTCCCGCGGCTCGATGCGGAACCCTATCCGGTAGTACACCGCCACCACCACCGTCGGCGCCGTGTGGTCCTCCGACAGCACCACCCGCAGGCCATTCGGCAGCTTGTAGTACTCCACCGGGACACGGAAGCCGGTGGCCGCCGCCCGCTGCTGGGCGGGCGCTTTCTTCGCGGCTTGTGCCCACGCGGGTGCCGCCACGAACAGGATGAGGGCGCACGCAAGGGCGCCTCGCAGGAATCTCATACGTCCTCCGTCTGGAAACTCACTCCCATGCTGGCAGGAAAGACAGCAGTGATGCAGGCAAGCAAGACCACAAGTATACAGAGGAAAAGGGACGCTCACGCGTCCCTGGGGTAGGTTACCGCTGGCTACCGGCTGGCGGCCGTCAGCGTGTTCTTTCTCGCCGCCAGCAGGTAAGCCAGGAAATACCGGTGCGGCTGCTGCGGGTTGATCTGCGGCAGGAACAGGGTCGGTAGGAAGAAGGGATGGCCTTCGATCTCGGCGACCCGCCCGACTCCGCGCTCGTCGAAGCCGGTCATCTTCAATCCGGCGGCGTCCAGCCGGTCCTGGTACTCGCGGTTCAGCTCGTAATTGCACACCAGCTCTTCGTGCGCCTCCGGCCCGAAAACGCGCTCGGCAAGCGTTCCCGGTCTCATGCGGATGCGCTCCGCGCGCCGCACGAAGCGCATGCCCGGCTGGCGCTGCGGGAGATAGCACGCGGTCACCACCAGGTTCCTGGACAGGGAGTGGTGTTCTTCCGATTCGGCGTCCTCGATCCCGGCCACGTTCCGTGCATGCTCTAACAGAGCATGTTGGAAACCGCCTCAGGTGGCCACGAACGGGCGTCCGCGCTCGCGGGCGAACCGCACCGCCGCCAGCGCCGAGGGCATGCTGTGATACGGGCTGCCCGGGGCCAGGAAGATCCCGTCATACGCCTGCAGTCGCTCCGGGGCATCCCCCGGCCGGAAAGAGTCGGTTGCGATCCACTCCGGCTGGACCTCGAGCCCGGCCCCCTTACCGGCTTCCAGCAGCGCCTCGGTGGTCGCCGGATGGGTGAAGAACTCTGGGTTGTAGTCACCGATGACCCCGATGCGTACGAACACACCTCACCTCCAGGACGCTCCTCAGTAATGTAGCAGCGCGTTTCCGAACCGCACCCTCCGTCCGTCATGAAATCCCGACATCCGGTCCAGGAACCACAGGAATGCAACGCCCTCAGGACTTGTGTCGCTCCGAGCGGAGGCGAGAGAGGAAGTGGCTGAGCGAGCCAGCGAGGGACCGCTCTTCGGTGCTTACAGGCCGGGCAGCGTGGGCTTGAACACCATCAGCGGCACGCTCGCCGCGGCGGCCAGGAACGAGACGTGGGCCCACAAAGCCCACGCCCTCGCCATTCGCCGGTGCCCCTTCAGATCGAACCGGCCGCTGCGGACTGCTTCCTCGGCGTGGGCAGCGAGCTTTCGCTGCAGCGGCAGCACCCGCACCCCGAACACCAGTCCGGAAACGCTGAAGCCGACGATGGACCACAGCACCCACGGCGTGCCCAGGATGGGGATCCCCGCTTGCAGCGCGGCCCCCACCCCGCTGGCCACGATCGCCACCACCGAGGCCGGAGTCAGCCACAGGTCGCCTGCGTTCAGGGTGCCATAGGCATAGGCCAGGACTCGCGGATCGTCCGTCCGCTCCGCCCGGCTTCGCCAGAAGAAAGCTGCGACGAAGTTGGCGAAGAACACGATCACTCCGCAGACGTGCACGAAGATCCAGATTGGATAGTTCATGGTTTTACCAGAGGTGCAGCCCCAGGAGACGTTGCAGGACGCGGGCCGCCAGCAACGCCCCGGCCGCGGGCACGAACCACTTCCACAGCAGCGCATCTCCCAGGCGCGGCCACAGCCCGTTGAGCTTGGCCAGCAGGTTCACGAAGACGGGAGTGGTCCACACCGGAAAACCGAACCAGATGCAGTAGCAGACCGCCCGTGCCGCCGCGGCCGGGGAGAGCTTGGGCGCATAACGCACCAGGGGCGGGATCAGTCGCGCCGGCGTGTTTTCCTCGTTCCAGAACGGGGTGCGAATGGAGCCCGGGCAAAGGCAGGAGACGCCGACCCCGGAGCCCAGCAGCTCGCGGTGCAGGGCCTCCGACAGTCCGCGCACCGCGAACTTGGAGGCGCTGTAGCCGCTGGTGACGGGCAACGCGAATAGTCCGGAACCGGCCGCTACGTTCACGATGCTCCCCCGGCGCCGCGCCCGCATTCCTGGGAGCACCGCCCGGATCCAGTGATAGGAGCCCCAGTAGTTCACCTCCATCATCTCGCGGTGCTGCGCGTCGGTGATCTCCGCAAACCGCTTCCACACGCCGGCTCCGGCCGCATTCACCAGGATGTCGGGCTCGCCCAACTCGGCCCGGATCCGCTCCAGCGCCCGGGCTACGGCCCTGGGATCGGTGACGTCGCAGACCATCACGCAGGTGCGCGCGCCCACGCGCTCGGCCTCGCGCGCCACCTCCGCCAGCCGCTCCCCGCGCCGCGCGATCAGCCCCACCTGCGCCCCGTGCCGTGCCAACGCCAACACCGCCGCGCGCCCCAGTCCATCCGAGGCGCCCGTCACCACCGCGATCTTTCCTTTGATTCGCATCACCACCTCACCCCTGACTGTATAGCCGCCGCTTTCCCGGCGCATGTGCCATAGGACATACGGTCCCGGCATGACTTCCGGCACATGCGGCCGAGCGCAGCGGCTGTACACTGGGCGGGTGGATTCAGCCGCTGGATCAACCCGTTTTCTCCGTCTGCTCGGCCTCGCCACCTGGCTGGCGGCCGGGGCCTCTGCCTGGATCGATCTGGGGCAGCGGCCGGAGCTGCTGCTCACGTCCCGTTGGGCGGCGTGGCTGGGGCTCTTCGGCGTATTCGGCGGAAGTTTCTGGCTGACCTTCCCTCTCTCCGAGCGGGGACGAGCGGGCGCCTGCCGCGCCCTGGTGGGCGCGCAGACCTTGGCGACCTTGGGAATGGCTCTCCTCGTGCCCAGCGCTTTGCTCGGTGCGCTCCTGGTGGTAATCGCCGCTCAGTTGGCCTATGTCGTCAGGCCCCCGGTGGCGTGGTTCTGGGTGATCGCGCAGACCCTCGCCATGGGCGCCATCCTCCTCCCTTCCAAGGGAGCCTCCACCGCCGCCACCCTCGCTGCCGTTTTCGGCGCCTTTCAGGCCTTCAGCCTCTATACCTCGGACATCGCCGCCCGCGAGCGGCGCTCCGCCCGGGAACTGGCCCGCCTCAACCGTGAATTGATGGCCGCTCAGGCCCTGCTCGCCGACCGCAGTCGCGCCGCCGAGCGCCTCCGCATCTCTCGCGATCTGCACGACGTGGCCGGGCACCATCTCACCGCCCTCAGCCTGGCCTTCGAAGCCGCCCGCCACGCCCCTCCCGAACAGGTGGGGGAGTTGTTGGTCCGCGGACAGGCCCTCACTCGCCAGCTCCTTCAGGACGTCCGACGAGTGGTCAGCGCCCTTCGCGACTCCGAGATTGCGGACCTGAACCAGGCTCTGGAAGCGGTGACGGCGGGCATCCACCGCCCGAAGGTGCATCTGGTTGCGCCCCAATCCTTCCACATCGGCGAACCGGACAAGGCGCATGCCGCCCTGCGCTGCGTTCAGGAGATCGTGACCAACACTATGAAGCACTCCGACGCCCAGAACCTATGGCTGGAGGTGGGGCCCGCCTCCGGGGGGCTGATGATCCGCGCCCACGACGATGGGCAGGGCGCCTCCACCATCAGCGCCGGCCTGGGTTTGAAGGGTATGGAGGAACGCCTCCAGGCTCTGGGCGGGCGGCTGCACGTCGCCTCCACGGCGGGTCGGGGTTTTGAGGTCGAGGCATGGATTCCCCTCGCTGGAGCCAACCGATGATTCGCGTCTGCCTGGTGGAAGATCAGACCATCGTGCGGCAGGGCCTGCGCACCCTGCTCGCCCTCGTACCCGACATCGAAGTCGTGGCCGAAGCCGCCGACGGCGATCAAGCGGCGGCCGCCATTGTTCAGTCGAAACCTGACGTGGTGTTACTGGACCTGCGTATGCCGGGGAAGGACGGCATCGCCGTGCTCGGCGACCTGGCCGCGGCTGGGATCCTGCCCCCCACCATCATCCTCACTACCTTTGACGATGACGCCCTGCTGCTGGCCGCGTTGCGCGCCGGCGCCAAAGGGTTTCTCCTGAAGGACGTCTCCCTCGAGCGGCTCGCCGACGCCATCCGTACCGTGGTCGCCGGCGGGACCATGATCCAGCCCGCGCTCACCGAGCGCATCCTGCAGGCGGGGCTCGATTCCCGCTGGGACTTCCCCAGCCTGGAACCCCCCGATCCCCTCACCCCGCGCGAGACCGAAGTGTTGCGGCTGATGGCCGGAGGCTACAGCAACCGCGAGATCGCCGACGCCCTGGGCAGCAGCGAGGGAACGGTCAAGAACCAGATCTCCAGCATTCTCTCCAAACTGGGAGTGCGCGACCGCACCCGCGCCGTGCTCAAGGGGCTGGAGCAGGGGCTGTTTCCGGGTTAGCCGGGCATCACGTGCGTTCCAGGGCCAACAGCCGCCGCTTGCGCTCCGCGCCCCAGCGATAACCGCCCGTGCCTCCGGAGCCGGGAACCACCCGGTGGCAGGGGATCGCGAAGGCGACAGGATTGGAGGCGCAGGCGCGCGCCACTGCCCGCGCCGCTGCCGGCTTGCCGATGGCGCGGGCCACCTCCCCATAGGATTCCGTCTGCCCGTACGGGATCCGCCGCAGATGGTTCCACACCTTGCGCTGGAAGGCGGTGGCGCGGATGTCCAACGGCAGCTCGGCGCGGCCGCCGCCGTACATCTGCTGCAGCAGCGCCCCGATCCACTTCCGCAGCACCACCTCGCGCCGCTTCAGTTCGGCCTCGGGATATTCGCGCTTCAACTGGCCGAGCAGCTGTCCGTCCCCATCGCCGAAGGCCACGGTGCAGATACCCTTTTCGGTCGCCGCCACCAGCATGCGCCCGATGGGCGCGTCCACGATGTCGTAGCGGATCACTTCGCCCGCCCCGCCCTTGCGGTAGGTCGAGGGCGTCATCCCCAGCTGCGACGGCGTGCGCTCGTACATGCGGCTGGTGGAGCCGTAGCCCGCGTCGTGCATCGCCGTGGTCACGGAATCGCTGCTCCGCAGCCGCTCCTTGAGCGTCTTCAACCGGCAGGTGTCCGCGTATTCCCGCGGTGTCACTCCCAGCTCGGCCTTGAACGTCCGCTGCAGGTGGAAGGGGCTCATGCCGAACTCCCGCCCCAGCCTTTCCAGGGTGATGGGCTCGTCGGCATGCTGCTCGATGTACGCCGAGATCCCCTGCACCAGACGGGCCCGCGGGTCCCTTTCCAAAGGACGGCACCGCCGGCAGGGCCGGAACCCGGCCTGCTCCGCCTCGCCCGGGCTGCGGAAGAAGCGCACATGCTCCCGCCGCGGTCGCCGCGACGGGCACGACGGCCGGCAGAACACGCCGGTGGTGATGCTGTCCGACATCGAGAGCGTGGTGGCCATT
>CAYTPH010000193.1:5373-5902 GCA_964439635.1 uncultured Terriglobales bacterium | reverse complement strand
CCTGCAGCCCGACCTCACCATCCTCATGCTCTCCGACCCAGCCGCCAGCGTGGCCCGAGCCCGCCGTCGCAACCAGGCCGCCCCTGTGGACGAGAACCGCTTCGAGCAGGAGAGCCGCGCCTTCTTCCAGCGCGTGCTCGACAAGTACCACGAGATCGCCCGCCGCGAGCCCGAGCGCGTCTTCAGCGTGGACGCCACCCGCCCCGGCGACATCGTCCACCCCGAGATCGTCGCCGCCGTCCGCCACCGCCTGCTCGGCCAGAAAGCTTCCGGTTTCTAGGACGATGAGCTTCTCCGCGTTCCACGGCAACCGCCAGGTCGTCGACCAGCTCCGCGACATGCACTCCCACGGCCGCCTGCCCCACGCCATCATCCTGGCCGGCCCCGAGGGCGCGGGCAAGTACACCCTGGCGCAGATGATGGCCAAGCTGCTGAACTGCCTGGAGCCGCGGCAGGCCGGCGGCCTTCTCGATTTCTGCGGGCGCTGCCGCAACTGCACCCGCATCGCCGAATCCGACGACTTCGACAC
>CAYTPH010000193.1:0-5363 GCA_964439635.1 uncultured Terriglobales bacterium | reverse complement strand
CGCCGAGGGCATCGAGGCCCGCGAAGGCCTGCGCGAGGCCGACAAGAAGGACACCCGCATCTTCGTCCAGTCGCATCCCGACGTGCTCGTCATCCCGCCCGACCCGCCGCAGATGATGATCAAGGTCGGCCAGGTGCGCCACGTCATCGCCAACATCTACTACCGCCCCGGCGACGGCCGCGAACGCGTCTACATCTTCACCGACTCGGCTTTCATGAAGGAAGCCGCCAATTCCCTGCTCAAAGTTCTGGAGGAGCCGCCCGAGTTCGCCACCATCTTCCTGCTGACCACCAACCCCGGCGAGCTGCTGCCCACCATCCGCTCCCGCTCCATGGTGCTGACGCTGGCGGCCCTGCCCCCCGCCGACATCGAGCACGACCTTGCCGCCCATCGCAACGACTGGAACGCCAGGCAGCGCGCCCTGGTCGCCCGGCTCTCCGGCGGCGCCGTCGGCAAGGCCCGCTCTTTCGACCTGGCCGCCTACATGGCCGCCCGCAAGGACGCCCTCACCCTGCTGCAGACCGCCCTCAGCTCCGCCGACCACAGCGAGCTCTTCAAGACCACCGAGACCTACCGCGCCGGCGCCGAGGGCAAGGACAAGACCGAACAGCTCATCCACACCCTCTACCTCCTGCTCGAGGACCTGCTGTTCCTGAAGTCGGGCACCCCCGACCTTCTCCGCAACACCGACATCGCCGCCGACCTCACCCGCATGGCCGGGGCGACCGACTTCCCCTGGATCGCCGCTGCCGCCCAGCGTCTCGGCGAAGTCGAGTCCGGCATGCGCCGCAACCTCCTCCGCTCCCTCTCCCTCGACGCCTTCGCCACCTCGCTCGAACGCTAGAACCTCAACACGGAGGACACTGAGGTCTTTCTTCTCCTTTTGCCTTTTGCCTTTTGCCTTTTGCCCTCCGCGTCCTCCGTCTTGCAAAAGAATGCCCCGCGTCGCCGCGGGGCATGGGGAACGAAAGCTGCCTACCAGTTGAACCGCACCGCGAACTGGATCTGCCGCGGGTCGTGCGCCGACTTGATGCGCCCGAACTCCGGATTCGGCATGGCCCCGTTGGTGGTCAGCGTGCTGATGGGGTTGTAGTAGTTGGCCCGGTTGAACAGATTGTAGAACTCGGTGCGCAAGGTCAGCGCCCGTCCTTCGCCGAAGACTTGGAACGCTTTCTGGATGGCGAAGTTCATGGTCATCAGCCGCGGTCCGGTGAAGCCGTTGCGCCGCGAGTTCCCGATGCACGCCGTCCCGGTGTTGCCGTCGAAGAGCGAACCTCCGAACACCGGCAGGGCGTACGGGTTCCCGCCCGCCGCGTCACAAGCCGGCCCCGGCGACGACAGGTTGGTGGCGTCGATCGCCCCCGCCGGGTCGTCGGTCACCGTCACCGCTCCCGACTGGTCCACGCGCTGCTCGAACTCGCCCGCGATGGGTCCGCTGAAGATGGTGAACGGCTGCCCCGACTGCGCCGTGAACACTCCGCTCAGCGTCCAGCCATCCAGCCAGCGCGGCGCTCCGAACGCCTTCTCCAGCGACGGCACCTGCCAGGTGTAGTCCAGCACCAGCCGGTGCTGCACGTCGAAGTCGGACCGCCCGCGGTCGTCGCCCAGGAAGTTCAGCCAGTCCTGGCCGATACGGTAGGGCGTGGTGATGGGCGGCCGCTCCCCGGTGGTGGTCACTGCGCCTCCCACGCTCGGCAGCGTCGGTACCGGGATGGTGCTGCAGTCCAGCGGCGGCACGAAGCCCGGGAACACCGTCGGGCCGATCACGATGCCCACGCAGCGCGCCGTGGGGTTGGCCGCGCCCGAGCCCAGGAACGCCGCGTAGTTGAACAGCGAGTTCGACACTAGCGGGAAGATCGCGTTCGACGCGTTGTCGATGCCCTTCGCCCACGCGTAGCTGGCGTTCATCCGCAGGCCTTTCCAGTCCGCCGCCCGTACTCGCGCCATCAGCGAGTGGTAGCTCGACCCGGCGCGGTTGGTCATCTGGAACAGCGGCCCGTACGAGTTGTTGTCGCAGAACGGCGCCGAGTTGGTGCAGAACCACTCGTTGCCGAAGCCCTGATTGAACACCACCGGCAGCTTCCGCCCCGAGGTGCCCATGTAGCCCACCTCGAACGACAGCTTGTCGGTCACCGACTGCTGCAACGAGGCGCTGATCTGGCGGGTAAAGGGGGTCCGCGAGTGTCCCACGTCGCGCGCATAGATGGCCATGGGGCTGGCCGCGCTCACGAAGAACGAATTCCCCGTCGCCGGGTCGGTGTCGATGTTCGCCGGGTCCAGCACCTGCAACCCCGTGCTGCAATGGAACCCGAACAGCGTGCAATCCAGCACGTCCCCTCCAAAATACTGGCCATAGATATACTGCGGATTGGCTTCGTCGAAGGGGGTGGGGCGGTTGTACATGAGCTGGGCGGTGTAGCTGGCCGGCTGCTGGTCGTAGAACAGGCCGATGCCGGCGCGCAGCACCGTCTTGCCGCTGCCGAAGAGGTCCCAGGCGATGCCGGCGCGCGGGGCCACGTCGTTGTGGTCGGCCGCGGCCGCCCGACCGAACCCCGTGGAGCTGCACGTCCAGCCGTTCAGGAACTGCCAGGGGATGTAGGTGGCAGTGTACGGGGCGGTGGTGTCGCAGGGATTGCCGAACGAATCCACTACCTCGGTCCCGTCCTGCGGGACCAGGCCGTTCGCCGCCGGGTCGAAGTTCCACAGCAGCCCGTTGATCTCGCGCGGGGTGGAGAAGTAGTCGTAGCGGACGCCGAGGTTCAGGGTCACGCGCGGGTGGATGCGCCAGGTGTCCTGCACGAAGCCGGAGAAGGCGTACGAGCTCAGGTCGGCCGCGTAGGGCTCGTGCTGGCGGATGGCGAAGTCGAACGAGGGCGCGCGGAACGACTGCTGCCCCAGGCCGAAGAAGTTGCATCCTTCGTTGCAGGTGGCGCTGTCGCTGGTGAACTCGCCGATGTTGCCGCTCACCACGTAGCCGCGCGAGAAGCTGCCGTCCTCGAAGCGGTTGTGCAGCAGCCGCCACTCGCCGCCGAACTTGAAGTTGTGCTTGCCGGTGGACCAGGTGACGGTGTCGGCGATCATCCAGGTGCTGTCGCGGCGCTGCCCGGGCGCGCCCAGCGGCGCTCCGATGCGCGCCATGGGGAACTGCCCGTCGAGCGTGGGCAGCAGCGGGTTGGTGGTCCCGAACACCAGCCATACCGAGTCTCCCCAGCCCTGGAAGGCGCCCGCCGCCAGGCCGGCTCCGCTGGTGGAGGCCACCCGCGCCCCGCTGTATTGCGAATCAAGCCCACTCAGGAAATACGACATCATCGGACCGGGGACGCCGGTCAGGCTGAAGCCTTCATCCTGCGGCCGCTCGTTCACCCGGAAGCGGGTGAAGGCGGCGCGCACTTCGTTGATCACGCTGGGGCTGAAAGAGTGCGTGAGCGTCATGCTCAGGTTCTGGTTCAGGGCGTCGCGCATGGCGCCGTTGCCGGGATACTGGCTCTGCTCCGGCAGGCTGGCGTCGTGCAGCTGCTCCAGGTCCTGCAGCACGTAGCGGAAGGTCCAGCTGGTGTTTTCGCTCTGCACGATGTCGGAGCGAACGATGAAGTTGTGGACATTGGTGTAGTTGGGGGCGTAGCCGCGGTAGAACTCCAGCGCGTCCGGCACGCCCACCACGTTGGGCTCGGGGAACAGCGACATCACCTGCGAGGCGATGCTGTAGTTCAGGTCGGTGTCGGGGAACAAGTACGGCTGGGCGTCGGCCATGCCGCGCGCCAGCAGCGGGTTGTAGGTGCGGTCGAACAGGCTGGGCACGCGCTCGAAGATGGGCGTGGGATTGTCGATGCGCGTCCCCTCGTAGCTGCCGAAGAGGAACAGCTTGTCCTTGATCAGCGCCCCGCCCATGTTCACCCCGAACTGCTTGGAGTCGAAGGGCTGCTTGAACTCGTTGTTCGCGGCCAGGATGGCGGTGGGGTCGAAGCGCGTGTTGGCGCCGTTCACGCCCACCAGGTTGCCGTTGCAGGCCACCGTCGCGCCCGCGGTGGCGATGGAATCGGTGCAGTATCCGAAGTCCTCGGCCGTGGCCACGTAGCTGTTGTAGTTGGTGGGGGCGAAGAAGCCGAATCCCGGCGTGGTGAGCGGCGGGGCCGTGGTCGGCCCGGCATAGGCGGCCGCCGAGTCGAAGGAGGTGCCGTTATAGACCGAGAGCGGGTTGTCGGCGTTGAGGGCGTCGGCGCCGAAGTACCCGAAGGCGTTGCCGTGGAAGGCGTTGCCGCCGCGCCCGGTGACCACGTTCACCACCCCGCCGGCTCCGCGCCCGTACTCCGCCGCCGCGGTGGAGGAGATCACCCGGAACTCCTGGATGGCGTCGTTCACCTGGAAGGGGATGGCCTGGTTGGAGCTGGAGGCCACGTTGTCCGTGCCGTCGAGCAGGAAGTTGTTGGTGGCCGGGCGGTTGCCGCTGATGCTGAAGGAGGCGCTGCCCAGCGGGTTGTGGGCCTCGGAGTCGTGCACGTTGGGGGTCAGCCCGCCCAGCACCAGGAAGTTGCGGTTGTAGAGCGGCAGGGTGCGCAGTTGCTCCCCGGTGATGACGCCGCTGACGGCGGTGCTCACCGCCTCGTTCTGCACCGCCTGGCCTTCCACCTTCTTCTCCACCGCTTCTTGCGCGGGAGCGGCGGCGGGAGCGATCTGCTCGGTCAAAGGCGGCAGGATGACGCGCTCGTCGCCCACGTTCACGGTGATGCCGGAGCGGATGTCCACCTTGCGCCCGCCCCGCAGGGCGATGATGCGGTAGCCGCTGGAGGGCGGCACCTCGGAGAAGGTGTAGGAGCCGTCGGACGCGGTGGTGGTGCTGCGGGAGATGCCCAGCGAGGCGTTCTGCAAGGTCACCGTGACCCCGGCCAGCGGGTTCCCGGAAGCGTCGTACACCGTGCCGTACATGACGGCGTTCTGGCTGGCGGCCCAGGCCAGGGTTCCGAGGATCAGGACCGTGAGAGCGAGAAAGGTCAGCGTGCGCGTGCGGGTCATCGCATCCTCCTGCAAGGTGCGGATTCGTTGCCCTGGGGGAGACCGGTAACAATGGCAGCCGGGCGCGGCCGCCCGGCAAGTTTCGCCCTTCGCCGGCGCCCGCGTGTCTGCGCCGGTTTTTCTACGCGCCCTAGATATCACTAAACGTCTGAAAACGCTAGGGCACCCGGAAAAAAGCTGTTGATAATCCCGGGCCGCGGCGCGGCCGGGGAGGATTGTCACACAGGCACCGGTGTGTTACGGTTAGGGCAAATCAGCCACCGCACAGAAGCCTGGGAATCCCCAAGAATCCACGGTGTGTTTGTGTCGGCTGCTGCCGGGTGAGTGCGACCCGGCAGTGGGAAGGGAGTACC
>CAYTPH010000192.1:1462-5915 GCA_964439635.1 uncultured Terriglobales bacterium | reverse complement strand
CCTCGAGGAAGCAGTCATCCAGACTCTCCAGCACTGTATTGCTCGCTTCCTGGAACCTAAAGACTTCGGAGAATTCGAAAACTTGAGAATTCTGATTGACGAGAGTTTCATCCGCCGCCAAGAGCACGTTGGCTTTTGGCGCGAATGGCTCAGAAATGGCCTGATGAGCAGAGCGCCGAAGCTGCCACTCGCCGTGCCGCGTGAGTGGCCGCCCGATCATCCGTTCGTCCGCCGGTATCGAACTCACCCCGGACTGCTCGACCTTAACCATCTCTTTGTCCGCAACACCGGATTCTTCCAGTCGAAGAATGTGATTGGCCTTCAGCTTGCCGACATCTGTGCCCAGGTTCTTCTCAGATATCACAGGGGCCAAACGACTCTCCGTGCATATCACAGAATACGGCCGCGAATCGTCGGTGAAGGGGGGCGGGTATTTACCCTCGTGCACATCAACGCGCAGAGCCTCCACCCAGACGATCCGGCAAGGCACGTAGAGCTATTCGACATCGAGAAATGGAAGAACCTGGCCGGCCAACGCCGCCGCCGCTAGGTTATTGGAGAAATGCAGGTCGAGACGTCGGGCCAAATCCGGAGTCGCCGCTCAAGATATATCTTGAAGATATTATGTTTGCAACTCCATGATTCCAAACTGAATAAACTGCTTGACCCGTAGTCTGCTCTGTTCCATGATGCAGTTGGAGCACCCGTTCCAACTTGGAGTTCTTTTAGTTCTCTTCCGGTCCGGGACCCCTAGCTCTTCCGAATGCCACGAGGCTCTGCCTCCACTTCCTTCTCGGTGAACCTCGATGCCTACCAAGCCCATCCGCCTTCCCAAGCTCCGCTCCCGCAAGCGCAAAGGCGATGTCGCGGAGCTCGTTTTCCTGGCCCGTGCCATGCGCCTCGGCCTCAACGTCTGTAAACCGCTGTGTACCGATTGCCCCTATGACGTCCTCGTCGAAGGCCTCGGCCGCTATAGCCGCGTGCAGGTCAAATCCGTCTGGCAAGAACCCCAACGCCGCGCCTACCGTGTCCGGATAAGCCGTGGACCACGCGCCGGTCGAGGCTTTTACCGCTCTGACCAAGTCGATTTCTTCGCGGCTTACGTCATGCTAGAGGATGTTTGGTACATCATTCCGCACGAAGTTGTAGCCCGCCAAGGTGACGTCGCCCTGTTTCCACACCAGCCGGATAGCCGTGGGGCTTTGGAGAAGTATCGCGAGGCTTGGGACCTTTTCCTGCCCCGCACCATGGTCATCGCCGACCTCAAGGCCTGCGCCGATCCAGACTTCTGCTGATTCGTCGGAGGCCGGCCGCGATGGATGTCATTTAGGCCAGCCGCGAAAACGTGACTTATGCGCCTTGTCCCGCAGTCGCCTCGGTTCCGGTTCCGATGGCTTCGCCACCTTCACGGCCACGAACACCAGCAATACGCCGATTAGGAGCGCGAGTGGTGCAAACATGGACAAGCCGAACGGATTCACATACTCGAGTCGGCCGCTCTGAAGGGCACGGATGGCGGTGCCGGTGACCATTAGCCCGGCCAAAATCAACCCCAGCACCTTAATGCGGCGGCCGGTTCGGTTCGTCATCTGAGCTCAATGCGCATGATGGGCCTTGTTGCCGAGCGCCGCGCTACTTCTTTGAATCCGGCTTTGAGGAAGGTTCCGGGCAATCCGGTCCACACGAACGCATCCGGCAGGGAACCGGAGCGGGCGACCTGGGGATAGCCCTCGACGATCTGGGCTTTCTTCTTACGCGCAAATTCCGCTGCTGCTTGCAGCAGCGCCACAGAAACTCCTTTGCGCCGGTAGCCGCGCTGGACGAAGAAGCAGGTCACCGACCACACCGGCTGGTCATCCACCGGCTTGAGGGTGCGGGAAGCCGCGAGAGCGGCATAGGTCTCGCGGGGGGCGATGGCGCACCAGCCGATGGGCTGCTTGCCGTCGTAGGCGAGGATGCCGGGGACGCCCTGCTCCACCACTTTGCGGAACAGCTTGCGGTTGCGCTCGCCCTTGTTGCGGTCCCACTGGGCTCGGCCCAGCCGCCACCACATGCACCAGCAGCCGGCGCAGGCGCCGCGCGCCCCGAACAACTTCTCCAGGTCGGGCCAGCGGGCCGGGGTCAGGGGGCGGAACGAGAGCTTCACGCGGTGCTGTCGTACTGCGCCTGCAGGTCGCAGGCCTCGCGGCAGTCGGTGCAATAGTACTGGCCGTCGTTGCACAGCCGGACCTGGTGGCCGCCCTGGCACAGGCAGCAGTACTTATCGCAGAGGCACTTGTCCTCGGTGAGCTCGCACACCGAACACTTGAATGGCTCAGCCATGGGCGCAATGTAGCACTTTCCGGGCGCGATTGACCCTCGAAAAAGGCGCGTGATAACGTGAGGGGTTCGTCCGCCCAGCCCACGCGAGCAAGGAGAACCCGTTGTCCACCGCCGAGGCCACCGCCCTGCGCAAGACCGCCCTCAACGGCGTCCACCGGCAGATGGGCGCCAAGATGGTGGACTTCGGCGGCTGGGACATGCCGGTCGAGTACCCCGCCCCCGCCGGACTCATCAACGAGCACCTGGCGGTGCGCACCGCCGTGGGCCTCTTCGACGTCTCCCACATGGGCGACATCCGCTTCCGCGGGCCGCAGGCGCTCCAGGCCGTCCAGCACCTCTCCATGAACGACGCCTCCAAGCTCCAGGTCGGGCAGGCGCACTACTCCGCCATGCTCTACCCTCAGGGGACGTTCGTGGACGACGTCATCGTGCACAAGCTGGCCGACGACCACTACCTGTTCGTCATCAACGCCGGCACGCGGGAGAAGGACTACGGCTGGGCGCGAGACAACTCCGCCCAGTTCGATTGCCGCACCCAGGACGTCGGCGACGACTTCACCCAGCTCGCCATCCAGGGACCGCGCGCGCAGGAGACGCTGCAAAAGCTCACCGACGCCAACCTCGCAGCCATCAAGAATTACTGGTTCACCTTCGGGACGGTCTGCGGGCTGAAGGACGTGATGATCGCCCGCACCGGCTACACCGGCGAGGACGGCTTCGAGATCTACGTCCCGCCCGATCCGGAGACCAGCGCCATGGTCTGGCGCCGCGTGCTCGAAGCCGGCAAGGAGTTTGGCATCCTGCCCTGCGGCCTGGGCGCGCGCAACACCCTGCGCCTGGAAGGCAAGATGGCCCTCTACGGCCACGAGATCTCGGAGAAGATCAGCGTCTGGGAGGCTGGCCTGGACCGCTTCTGCAAGCTGGACAAGGGCGACTTCCTGGGCCGGCTGGCGCTGGAGAAGCAGAAGGCCGAGGGCGTCCCGCGCACCCTGGTCGGCCTGGAGATGGTGGAGCGCGGCATCGCCCGCGACGGCTACCGCGTGCTGGACGAGCAGGGCAGCCAGATCGGTTACGTCACCAGCGGCTCCTACGCCCCCTTCCTGAAGAAGAACATCGCCCTGGCCTACGTGCCGCCGGCGATGTCGGAGGTGGGCCGCGAGCTGCGCGTCGAGATCCGCAACCAGGCAGTGAAGGCCAAGGTGGTCCCAACCCCGTTCTACAAGCGTCCGAAGAAAGGTTGAACGAGCGCCGTCATGAACTATCCAAGCGAGCTGAAGTACACGAAGGAAGACGAGTGGCTGAAGGTGGAAGGTGATACCGGGGTCGTCGGCATCACCGACTACGCGCAGAATGCGCTGGGCGACATCGTCTTCGTGGAGCTGCCCAAACCCGGCGCCGAAGTCACCGCCGGCAAAAGCTTCGGCACCGTCGAGTCGGTGAAGGCGGTCAGCGAGCTGTATTCGCCGGTGAGCGGCACCGTGCTGGAGATCAACCAGGAGCTGGCCGACGCGCCGGAGAAGATCAACACCGACCCGTACGGCGCATGGATGATCAAGGTGAAGCTGGCGGGCGGGCAGTCGCCGCTGATGAGCGCGGCCGACTACGAGAAGTACGCCAGCGAGCGCGGCTGAGCCGTGCGCTATCTTCCGAAATCCCCCGCCGACCGCGAGCAGATGCTGCGCACGATCGGCGTCGGCAGCGTGGACGAGCTGTTCGCGCCCATCCCCGCCGAGTACCGCCTGGACCGCGATCTCGACATCCCGCGCGCCTTCGCCGAGTCCGAGATCGTGGATTACTTTCGCCAGCGCTCGGCGGAGAACGCCGCCGGCTACGCCAGCTTCCTGGGCGCCGGAGCCTATAACCACTACCGGCCGGTGGTGATCGATTCGCTGGTCTCGCGCGGCGAATTCTTCACGGCTTATACGCCGTACCAGGCAGAGATCGCGCAGGGGACGCTGCAAGCCATCTTCGAGTTCCAGAGCATGATCTGTGAGCTGACCGGCATGGAGGTGGCCAACGCCTCCATGTACGACGGTTCCACCGCGGTGCCGGAGTCGGTGATGATGGCGGTGCGCATCACCGGGCGGCACGGCGCGGTGGGACTGGAGTTCAGACGTGTGCTCTTCCGATC
>CAYTPH010000192.1:0-1452 GCA_964439635.1 uncultured Terriglobales bacterium | reverse complement strand
GGCGCGGTGGTGGCGCGCAGCGTCCATCCCGAATACCGCGAGGTGCTGGCCACCTACGCGCGGCACCAGGGCCTCCCGGTGCGCGAGGTGAACTTCACCGACAACGGCCGGGTGGACCTGAAGGCGCTGGACGCCGCCATCGACGACCAGACCGCCTGCGTGGTCCTCCAGTCGCCGAACTTCTTCGGCACCATCGAGGACGTGGCGGCGGCGGCCGAGGTCGCGCAGAAGAAGGGCGCGCTGCTGGTGGTCTCCATCGCCGAGGCGGTGTCGCTGGGCATCGTGAAGCCGCCCCAAGAAGCGGACATCGTCTGCATGGAGGCGCAGGCCTTCGGCATCCCCGTCGGCTTCGGCGGGCCGTACTGCGGCGTGATCGCCACCCGAGAGAAGTACGTGCGGCAGATCCCCGGGCGGCTGGTAGGGCAGACGGTGGACAAGCAGGGCCGCCGCGGCTTCGTGCTTACCCTGACCACCCGCGAGCAGCACATCCGCCGGGAGAAGGCGACCTCGAACATCTGCACCAACCAGGCGCTGGTGGCGCTGATGGCCAACATCTTCATGACCATCTACGGCCGCGAGGGGCTGAAGGAGCTGGCCACGCACAACCTGGCCAAGACCGCTTACGCGGTGGACCAGTTCCGCGGCCGGGCCACGGTGTTGTTCCAGAAGGCGCCGCGCTTCAACGAGTTCGTGCTGCAGACCCCGGAAGACCCGCACGCCATCAACGATAAGTTGCTGGGAGTGAAGATCATCGGCGGCTTCCCGCTGAAGAAGTTCTATCCCGAGCTGGGCAACGCCGCGCTGTGGTGCTGTACCGAGACCACCACCAAGCAGGCCATCGACGCGGCGGTGCAGGCGGTGGGGCGATGAACACGAAGAACGGGAAGGCCCGCGCCCACATCAACCAGAACGAAGGGCTGATCTTCGAGAAGTCGTCGCCCGGCAAGCACGCCTACAAGCTGCCGCCGCTGGACGTGCCGGAAGTCGATCCGCACCAACTGCTGGGCACGGCCGCGCGCGCCGACCTGGGCAACATGCCCGAGGTGAGCGAGACCGAGATCATCCGCCACTTCACCCGGCTCTCCACCTGGAACTACGGGGTGGATACCGGCCTCTACCCGCTGGGCTCGTGCACCATGAAGTACAACCCGCGGGTGAACGAGGCGGTGGCGCGGCTGGAAGGCATGGCCAACGCCCATCCCTACCAGCCGGAGAAGATCTCCCAGGGCGGCCTGCTGGTGATGCGGGTCCTGAGCAAGTGCCTGATGGAGATCTGCGGGATGGAGGCCATCACGCTGCAGCCGGCTGCCGGCGCCCACGGTGAGCTGACCGGCATCCTGCTGGCGCGGGCCTATCTGCAATCAAAAGGCAATCCGCGCAAGAAGATCCTGATCCCGGATTCGGCGCACGGCACCACCCCGGCGACCGCGGCCATCGCCGGCTACGCGGTGG
>CAYTPH010000191.1:0-5925 GCA_964439635.1 uncultured Terriglobales bacterium | reverse complement strand
CGCGCGCAAGGACAAGGACGGCTACTTCTGGATCATGGGGCGCGTGGACGACGTCATCAATGTCAGCGGGCACCGGCTCTCGACCATGGAAGTGGAGTCGGCGCTGGTGGCGCACCCCAAGGTGGCGGAAGCTGCCGTAGTGGGACGTCCGGACGAGATGAAGGGCCAGGCCATCTCCGCCTTCGTCACGCTGGAGTCCGGCTTCAAGCCGGGCCCGGAGATGAAGGAGGAGCTGCGCGCCTGGGTGGCCAAGGAGATCGGCGCCATGGCCAAGCCCGACGACATCCGCTTCACCGACGCGCTGCCCAAGACGCGCAGCGGCAAGATCATGCGCCGCCTGCTGCGCGAACTGGCCACCCACGGGGAAGTCAAAGGCGACACCACCACGCTGGAGGATTTCGGGGTGATTGCGAAGTTGCGGGAGGAAGAAGAATAAGGTTGTGGCACAGCCGCCCCGGCTGTGCTCGTTACTTGCAGCCCGGCCGCCGAGCGGCCGGGCTTTTTCTTTCAGCTTCCCGGCTCATCAAAGACATGAGCAGCTTTCACGCAGACAACGCCCGGCGCCGCTCATCTGCTGAGCGGAGGCGTTCCTGTGTCCAAAAGCGAATTCACCCCGGCGACCAACGCGGTGCGCACCTGGCTGGACGACCGCAAGGAGGCGCGGCCGCTCAGCATCCCCATCACCCAGGCGGTGAACTTTCAGGCTGCCACCAGCCGCCAGCTGGGCGACGACTTCAACCGCGGCTCCGACCTGGTGTACCAGCGCTTCGGCCACCCCACCACGTCGGCGGCGGCGGAGAAGATCGCCCTGCTGGAGGGCGCCGAGGCCGGGCTGGTGTTCAGCTCGGGCATGGGCGCCATCTCCACCGCGCTGATCACGCTCACCAGCCAGCCGGGCAGCCACGTGGTGTCGCAGCGGCAGATCTTCGGCCAGACCTTCACCATGCTGGACAAGCTGCTGCCGCAGTATGGCGTGGAGACTACCTTCGTCGATCCCTCGGACCTCTCCCAGGTGGAAGCGGCCATCCGGCCGAACACGCGCTTCGTGTACATCGAGAGCCCGTCGAATCCGCTGATCCGGGTGGTGGACATCGCTGGGGCGGCGCGGATCGCAAAAGCGCGCGGCATCCCGCTGCTGATCGACAGCACCTTCGCCAGCCCTTACCTGCAGAACCCCATCGCGCTGGGCGCCACCCTGGTGCTGCACTCCGGCACCAAGTTCCTGGCCGGCCATTCCGACCTGATGGCAGGCGCGGCCGCGGGGCCCAGGGAGCTGATCGCGCGCCTTAAGGAGACCCAGATCCTGCTGGGCTCGGTGCTCGATCCGCACGCCGCCTGGCTGCTGCTACGCGGCATCAAGACCCTGGCGGTGCGGGTGCAAAGGCAGGCGGACTCGGCGCTGGCGGTCGCGCGCCACCTGGAGAAGAGCACGAAAGTCGAGGCGGTGCACTACCCGTTCCTGGAATCGGCGCCCACGTACCGGATCGCGCGGGCGCAGATGCGCGGCGGCGGCGGCGTGCTTTCGTTCGTGCTGAAGGGCGGCATCGAGGCGGCGCGGCGCTTCGTGGACTCGCTGCGGCTCATCCCCATCGCCACCAGCCTGGGCGGCGTAGAGTCGGTCATCGAGATTCCCGCGGAGCTGGACTGGAACGAGGCCAAGCTGGGGAAAGCGGCGGCCGATACCGGTATCCCCGCAGGTCTCATCCGCCTCTCCATCGGCATCGAGGACCCCGGCGACCTGCTGGCCGACCTGGACCGCGGGTTGGCAGCGGCCTGAGCGCGGTTGGTCACAACCCGCTTGTCGGCTTCCGGGCCGGACATGCACACTTACGACGACGGAAGGATGAGGATGGCCGCAGCATTCCACATCGCACAGTTCAACATCGCCCGGGCGTTCGAGCCGCTGGACCACCCCAGCATGGCGGAGTTCGCCGCCCAGATCGACGCGGTGAACCGGCAGGCTGAAGCGGCGCCGGGCTTCGTGTGGCGGCTGGCTTCCGAGGGCGGCGGCGGCAGCGGCTACATCCTGGTGGACAACGATCCTCGCCTGCTCATCAACATGTCGGTGTGGGAGTCCATCGAGAGCCTGCGCGAGTGGGCCTACAGCGGGCAACACCTCGACGTCTTCCGCGCGCGGCGGCGCTGGTTCGAAGCGCCCAGCGGCCCCTCGGTCGTGCTGTGGTGGGTGCCCGCCGGCCACCGGCCGACCATCGAAGAAGGCCGCGCCCGGCTGGCGCTGCTGGCCGCCAACGGTCCCGCGCCGGAGGCGTTCACCTTCAAGCAGGCGTTCCCGGCACCCGTCGGAGTCGCCACCGCCTCGGAATGATGGACTAGCGAAGGGCCTTGTCGAGCAGCTCGGCGATCTGCTCTTCTCCGACCTCGCCGGCATTGTCGTACAGCGGCTTGCCGCTGCGGTCCAGCACTACGACGTGCGGGATGTAGCCCTGGTAGTAGCGCTGAACGAGCTGCTGCTGCTCCGGCGAGTGCTTGCGGTCCAGGCTGATGATGACGAATCCGACCCGGCCCTTGTACTTGCCGTACAGGCTGACGGTGCGCCGCGCCTGCCGCTTGGAGTTGTAGCAGCGCTCCCCGTAGATGATGACGTAGTTGGGCCGCCCGGCCGCCGGCCCGGCTTCCAGGTTCATGCCGGTGATGAGCGGGCCATCGAAGCTGTCGCTGTTGTAGTCGAGGTTGGGATTGAGCTTGAGGTCGTCGGCCGCAAACAGCGGTGTCGACAGGATGGCGATCAGCGCGAGCAGCAGTGTCTTCACACACCTCTCCCGTGACTTGCTGCGCATAGGATGAGCACTCGCCGAAAAAGTGACAGCGGTTCGTCCCTCGTGCCGGCGGCTCGCCTGTAACTTCCGCCCGCCGCGTTCATCCTACGGCCTGTATCGGAGGAGAAAACCGCGTGCGTAAGACTTTACTGTTGGTATTCATGCTCATGGCCGCCGTGGCGGCCCTGGCCCAGGACGACCTCAAGAAGAACGAACTCGGCTTGCTGCTGGGCGTCACCTTCGTGCCCGACCGGACCGTCAGCACCATCCTTCCCGATCCGCGGGTGGACGTGGGCAACGCCCTGACCTTCCAGGCCACCTATGCGCGGCACCTGACCGGCAAGGGCAAGGCAGCGCTCTACTTGGAGATCCCCTTCGTGGCTTCGCCGAACGCCGACATCCGCAACAGTGACCCCGCGGCGGCGGACGCCGTGGCGGCGTTGTTCATCACGCCCGGCCTGCGGGTGAAGTTCAACCCCGCGGGCAAGCTCTCGCCTTGGCTGTCACTGGGCGGCGGTTATGCCCAGTTCGAAGAGGGCTACACCGGCGGCCCCGCCAACACCCGGACCCACCGCGGCGCGCTGCAATTCGGCGGCGGCCTCGACGTAGACACGGGAGTGAAGATCCTGGCGCCTATCGCGCTGCGCGGCGAGGTGCGCGACTTCTACACCGGCTCGCCCCGCTACGGCTTCCCCGTGAACGGTGGGCAGCACAACGTGGTGGTCTCCGGTGGGTTCGTGCTCAAGTTCTGATGTTCCGCAACTTTCGCTGTTGCCGGCGGTCTATTCCAGAGTAGGCTTGGTGCCCCAGGGGTGAGGACCAGCACGAAAATCCGACTGGCGCTGGCGTGTGCCGTGGTGCTCGCCCGCGTCGCCGCGGCCGCCGAGGCTCCCACGCCGTCGCTCGATGCCGGCTTCGCCCGCATGTACAACCTGGACTTCGCCGGCGCGCAGGCGGAGTTCGAGGCCTGGCAGAAGCTGCATCCGCAGGACCCGGTGGGACCGGTGGCCGAAGCCGCCGGCCTGCTGTTCTCCGAGCTGGACCGCCTGCAGGTGCTGGAGGCCGAGCTGTTCGTCGAGAACAAGAAGTTCCTGGAGCGCAAGAAGCTGAAGCCCGACGCGGCGCTCAAGCAGCGGTTCGAGCAGGCGCTGGCGCGCGCCGAGCGCATCGCCACCGAGCGTCTGGCCGTCAGGGCCGATGACGCCGACGCGCTGTTCGCCACCACGCTGGTGCACGGCCTGCGCGCCGACTACGCGTCGCTCGTCGAGAAGCGCAACATGGCGGCGCTCGGCTACACCAAGGACGCCACCGAGTGGGCCAGGAAGCTCCTGGCCGTCGACCCGGAACGCTATGACGCCTACCTCGCCACCGGCCTGGGCAATTACCTGATCGGTTCGCTGGCGGCGCCGGTGCGCTGGTTCCTGCGCCTGGGCGGGTACAGCGGAGACAAGCAGAAGGGCATCCAGGAGTTGACGCTGTGCGCCGAGCGCGGTCACTACCTGAAGCCGTTCGCGCGGCTGCTGCTGGCCGTGGCCTACCTGCGGGAGAAGGACAAGCCGCGGGCGCGCGAACTGCTCGCCGGGCTGCGCGACCAGTTCCCCGCCAACCCGCTCTTCGCGCGCGAGATCGCGCGCATCGACGCCGGAGGGCAGTAGAAAGGCTTGTGGCACAGCCGCCCCCGGCTGTGCGGACGTCATCTATGAGAAGCATCGTCCTAATCTCTGTCCTGGCTGCCAGCTCGCTGGGTTTCGCGCAGACCCGCGAGATCGATCCGGCCGCCTCGACCATGACCATCCACGTGGGCAAGTCCGGGTTCTTCTCCGCCTTCGGCCACAACCACACGGTCAGGGCGCCGATCGCCGCCGGGGCGGTGACCACGGAGCCGGGCCGGGAGAGCGTCCAGCTCAAGGTGGACGCGCGGCAACTCACCGTCCTCGACCCTGACGTCAAGGCCGAGGAGCGCGCCGAGGTGCAGGCGACCATGCACGGCCCCAAGGTGCTCGACAGCGCCCACTTCCCGGAGATCTCCTTCCGCTCAACGGCGGCGAAGCGTGAGGGCGCGGGGTGGCTGATCGAGGGCGAGCTGACCCTGCACGGGCAGACCCGCCCGCTGACCCTGAAGGTGGCGGAAAGCGGCGGCCGCTACACCGGCTCGGCCCGCTTCAAGCAGCGCGATTTCGGCATCACCCCGGTCGCGGTGGCGGGCGGGACGGTGAAGGTGAAGGACGAGCTGCGGGTGGAGTTTGAGATCGCCGTTCGTTGACCGCTCCAAACTTTGGCCGTACCATGACCGCCACCTGAGTTGCGGGGGCACCGTTGATCGGCGAGATGGTGGGGCAGTTCCGCGTCCTGAGCGAGCTGGGGCGCGGGGGGATGGGCGTGGTGTACCGCGCAGAAGACACGCGGCTGGGCCGCCACGTGGCCTTGAAGTTCCTGCCTGCCGAGCTGGGCGGCGACCCAACCGCCCTGGAGCGTTTCCAGCGCGAGGCCCGCGCCGCCAGCGCCCTTAGCCATCCCAATATCTGCACCATCTTCGATATCGGCGAGGACGCCGGCCGGCACTACATCGCCATGGAGCTGTTGGAGGGCGAGACGCTGGACTTGCGCGTCGGCCACCACGGCGGGCCGCTGCCGATGGGCGAGCTGCTCGAGTTGGGGACCCAGGCCGCCGACGCGCTCGATGCCGCCCATGGCCAGGGCATCGTACACCGCGACATCAAACCGTCGAACGTCTTCGTCACCCGGCGCGGACAAGCTAAAATCCTCGACTTCGGCTTGGCCAAGCTGGCCAAGGAGTTCCAGCCGGCAGCGATGAGCGCCGTGGCCACCGCCGCTCACCTCACCAGCCCGGGCACCGTCGCCTACATGTCGCCGGAGCAGGCGCGCGGAGAGGAGATCGACGCCCGCAGTGACCTGTTCAGCTTCGGCGCCGTGCTCTACGAGATGGCCACCGGCGCGCTGCCGTTCAAGGGCAACACTTCCGCCGTCATCTTCGAAGCCATCCTGAACCGCACCCCGGTCGCGCCGGTTCGCCTGAACCCCGACGTGCCGCAGGAACTCGAGCGCATCATCAACAAGGCGCTGGAGAAGGACCGCGAGCTGCGTTACCAGACGGCCAGCGAGCTGCGCGCCGACCTGAAGCGCCTGA